>NZ_JBCHVD010000004.1:0-250073 GCF_046736435.1 Arthrobacter sp. LAPM80 | reverse complement strand
GTTCTGGTCTCGTTGAAGCATTGGTACCTCTTTCCACGGGACCCTCACACAGCTGCATGTTGGTGAGATGTGTAGTTCCATCCGCCAACCGCTCGTCATCGAGCGGTTGGGGCAGGGTGGACTTGGTCGGGTCCCAGTTGATTATTATCAGTATGTGAAAACAAAATATTGTATCTTGAGAATACTGTGCCTCGTGGTGTGACACAAGACGTCTTCTGATATGACGCGCCGCGCTGGGTTGACCGCGACGTTGAAGCGGTGCCCAGACGCTTCACATGCACCACCGGCTTGGCTGCAGTAACCTCAAGGAATCCTCACCTGTAAGGAGCAGAGATGAACAATCAAACACAGACACCGAAGGTCATGGTGGTCACGGGCGCTGGATCCGGGATAGGGCGGGCGGTGGCACGCCGTGCCGTGGCTGAAGGCTACAACGTGGTGTTGGCGGGCCGGCGCGAGCCTGAGCTTGCCGCAAGCGTTCCCGGAGGCCCGCACGCGCTCCTGGTGCCCACCGACGTCACACAAGCTGACGCGGTTGCTGAGCTGTTCGCCCGGGCCGTGGAGCGGTTTGGACGCGTTGATGTCCTTTTCAACAATGCCGGAATCTTCGGCCCAAGCGGCGCTGTGGATGAAATCTCCCTGGCCGGATGGAACGACACCCTGGCCGTGAACGTCACTGGATCCATGCTGTGCGCGGCCCAGGCTGTGCGAACCATGAAGGCCCAAGTGCCCCAAGGCGGGCGCATTATCAACAACGGTTCTATTTCCGCGCACTCTCCGCGCCCCAAATCGGTGGCCTACACGGTGAGCAAGCACGCCATCAGCGGACTGACAAAGTCGCTGGAGCTGGACGGCCGGGCCTTTGGCATCAGTTGCGGCCAGATCGATATCGGAAACACTGCCACTGACATCATGGCCGAATTGGATGTTGAAACCGGGGCGCTGCAGGCCAACGGCTCACTGCTCGTGGAGCCGACGTTCCCTGTGGATGAAGCAGCCCGGACAGTTCTCTTCATGGCAGGGCTGCCGGCCAGTGCCACCATCGGTCAGCTGGTTGTCACGGCGGTGGGGATGCCGTTCGTGGGACGCGGCTAAACTGCCAGGCGAACCAGAGAAACAACGACGGCGGTGACCTCCTGGTGAAGGAAGTCACCGCCGTCGTTATTTACTTGGCAGCAAAGCTAGTGGGAACCGGAGTTGTTCGGCGTGATCGGCACTTCGCCCGTGATGGGGACTTCCTGGCCTTTTACATCGATCAACTTGCCGTTTTCGCAGCGGTCTCCTTCTTGGAGGTGCTCCATCACGTCGGAACCGACGACACGGCCCGTACCGGCGACGAAAACGGAGGCGTTCTCGGAGTTGCCGAACTTGAGGTGGTTGAACAACAGGTTCAGCAAGATGGCGACCACGGCGGCGGAGCTGATGCCGGAGTGGAAGATGGTGGCGAACCAGTCCGGGAACTTATTGTAGAACGTCGGTGCGGCGATCGGGATGATGCCTGCACCGATGGCCGTGGCCACGATGATCATGTTCATGTTGTTCTTGTAGCTGACAGCTGACAGCGAGCGGATGCCGCTGGCTGCAACAGTGCCGAAGAGCACGATTCCGGCGCCGCCCAAGACGGGCGTCGGCACTGCTGCCACGATGCGTCCCATGACGGGCAGGACGCCCAGAATAACGAGGATGACACCACCGGCAGCAACAACAAAGCGGCTCTTGATGCCCGTGACGGCGACCAGGCCGACGTTTTGGGCGAAGGCACTCTGGGTGAATGAACCAAAGACGGGAGCCACAACGCTGGCTGCCATGTCGGCGCGCAGGCCATTACCGAGGCGGCGGGAGTCGATCTTGGTCCCAACGATTTCGCCGACTGCCAGGATATCCGCTGAGGTTTCCACCATGATGACCAGCACCACGATGAACATGGAGATGATGGCTGCCAGGTGGAATGTGGGCATGCCCAAGTGGAAGGGCGTCGGGAAGGCGGCGATGGGTCCTTCGCCAATCTTGGAGAAGTCCGCCATGCCTACGACAACGGCAATCAGTGTGCCGATCACCATGGCGAGCAGGATGGACAGGCGCGAGATGGTGGCGCTGCCGACCTTGCTCAGAAGCAGCACGATCACCAGGGTGGCGGCGGCAAGGCCGATGTTGGCAACACTGCCGTAGTTTTCGGCTTTCTTGTTCCCGCCCATGGCCCAGTTGGCTGCCACGGGCATCAGGGACAAGCCGATGACCGTGATGACAGTGCCGGTTACGACAGGGGGGAAGAATTTAATGATCTTTGAGAAGATCGGTGAGATCAGCAGGCCGAGCGCCGAGGAAACGATGACGGCTCCAAAAACGCTCTGGATTCCGCCGCCGCCGTTGACAATTGCCACCATGGTGGCAACGCCGGCGAACGAGACGCCTTGGACCAAGGGGAGTTGCGATCCGAAGAATGGAACACCGATGGTCTGCAGCAGGGTGGCAAGGCCGCCCATGAACAAGCAGGCTGCAATTAGCAGGCCAATGTCAGCCGGCTTCAGGCCAGCGGCCTGGCCAACAATCAGGGGTACGGCAATAATTCCGCCGTACATGGTGAGTACGTGCTGGAATCCGTAGGCAAAATTTGCCCCGATACTTAATTTTTCGTCCTCTGGCCTCGTGGATACTACGGCTGCGGATCGTGAACTCTTGGTCATAGCGGACCTCCTTGTCTGCTTACCCTTATAAAGCGACAACCCACTTTGGGGGCTGTCGTGGCGGGTGGGCGGGGGATTAGGGCCCCCGCCCACCCTGTTATGCGTACCTCAACGAACTCGCGCCCGGTGCGGTATTTGTCTCTAGCAGAAGCCTGCCACGCCGTCCCAGACGTTGCCAGCTTCCGACGCATTTTCGCGTGTGACGGTTGCTTCGATCAGGCCGTAGGGACGGTCTGCTGCGAAGAACACCTCGTTGGGGTTGTCCTGGCCAAACGGGGACAGGTCAACCAAGAAGTGGTGCTTGTTCGGCATCGAGAACTTCATTTCATCGATCTCCGGGTGAGCTTCGAGAACTTTTGTGCCCATTTCGAACAGGGTTGTCTGGAGTGCGTGGGAGAAGTTCTCACTGAAGCCCTCCAGCAGAAGTGCCTTGACGTCTTCGTATGACTTGTTGAAGTCGAAGTCTGCGCCAATAGCTCCGGGGTTGAAGCGCCAGCGTGCAGCCACGTCGGTGGCGAGGATGCGGTCGCTGGTCTCGGCCAAGGTGGTGAACTTGTCCACCGGGAAACCGGAGAAACCTGACTGGGTGGACTTCAGGACGGTGAGGTCCTTCAGGCCGGCGAGAACGTGGGTGTTCTCCCCGTCCTTGACCACAACAGCGGTGCGGACTTCCTGGTTGCTCTTGACGAAGGCGTGATCGTGCTCTTTGCCGTTGGCCTGGATGCGGTTCCATGCGTACTGCTCGGCTGCCCAGCGGCCGCCCGTTACCCAATCGAATTCGCTAGTGAAGTGTGCGCCGAGGCGAAGCAGGAATGCTTCGGGGGAGCCCACGCCGTCACGGGCAAAGCCGTAGACGGTGTTCTTCTGAGTGTCGGTGGGAACTACGTGGCCGTTGTCTCCATCGAGGTGGGCGGCCTGGAAATCGCCGCGCAGCTGCGAGGTGACGTTGAGGTCTTCGATCTCGTGGCGGTCGGTGTCGCGAGTGATCTTGACCAGGCGAACTTCTGCCTTACCGTACTGGTTTGCGCCCAAGATGATGTTGTTATCGCTCATGGTATTAACTTCCTCGATATGTTGAATAGGCGAATGGACTCAGGAGAAGGGGAACATGGTAATGCTCCTGACTAGCCTGAACCGCAAAGGTCAGCGATACCTCCGGGAAGAAGGTGTCCGTCTTGATGCCGGCGAAGTAGGCCTGAGTGTCAAACCGCAATTGGTAGGTACCGCTTTGCAGTTTTTCAGGACCAAGATCTTTCACCCGCCCGTCAGCATCAGTGGTGCCCGACGCAATCTGGAACCATGCCTCGCCGTCGCGGGCGTAAAGCTCGACGGCGACACCTGCAGCAGGTTTCCCCAGTGCGGTATCCAGAATGTGGGTGGTTATATGGGAGACGCTCACGCGCTCATCACTCCTTCGAGCCGCAACAGTGCGATTTCGCGCAGCTGCTGGGCAACTATGAGGGCTTCTTCCTCGGCGGTGTTTTCCAACCGCCGGTGAAGGATTTCAATGATCTCATTCGGGCTGCGTCCCGCAGCCCGAATGAGGAAAACTTGGTCAAACTTGGCTTCGTAGGCACGGTTGCCTTCGGCCAGAGCGGAAACGATGGCTGCATCCGTGGGATCCACGGCTGACTGCTCGCTGCGCGACAGGCTTGCTTCGGCGCTGTTGCCGCCGGCACGTTCACCAATGCGGGGGTGGTGCGCCAAGGCGGAGGTGACCTCCTGGGCGGTAAAAGGTGCGGCGGCGCTCTTGGCGGTCTCAAAGATTTCCTCCACCGCGGCGTATGGCCGGGCGTCGATGATCTCTTGGATCCACCGCTCCACGTCGATGCAGGGGCGGAGCGCAGCCACTAAATTAATTTCTGGCTTTTCATTGAATTCGTTCAACAGCATGGCACGTAGACCCTTGCGATTCTTAGGCTGGCATCCACGGCGTAGGCTATGCGAAATCAATTACTTTTTTTCGCATCGTGGAACTGTTATTTCAGCGTATGAATAAGTGAACCGCATCACATGAGAAATGTCAACTGTGATGCCGAGTTGGTGGTCATGAGGTCGCCGGAGTGACCTGAGTGCGCAAAAAGGCACCCTGATGCACGAATCTCACCGGGAGATGTGTGTCAGGGTGCCCTGAATTGCGCGGGGGCGGAGCAGTGGAAGCTATAGTCCCAGGTCCGCGCGAAGGCGTGCCACGTGGCCGTCGGCGCTGACGTTGTACTCCGCGGACCGAACGGTTCCGTCGGCATTGACCACTACCGTGGATCGAAGGGTGCCGATGACGGTCTCGTTGTTGACGAGCTTTTCGCCCCATGCGCCCCATGCCTCAGCCACTTGGTGGTTGGCGTCGGAGAGGAGTGGGAAGTTCAGGTCGAATTCATTGGAAAAATTGGCCAACGCGTCCGCAGGGTCCGTCGATATCCCGACCACATCCACGCCCGCCGCTTGCAGCGCGCTCAGGCTGTCGCGAAAATCGCAGGCCTCGGTGGTGCAGCCGGGGGTGGCAGCCTTGGGGTAGAAATACACGATCACTTGGCGTCCGGCAAAGTCGGCCAGGGAAATTTCTTGGCCGCTGGCGTCGGGAAGGTTGAATCCTGGCGCTACTTGGCCGGCGGTGAGAGAGCTAGGCATGGAATTCCTTATATTTCGTAATGTGAAAATTTAATATTGCTTGGCGAAACTAGAGTAGGGCTGATGTAAGCTTAGGTCAATGCTCGCGGTCATGCGCTCGTCACGGTGAGTAAGAAAAGCGCGCGGGATAGGTCCCTTGCCGCCTAACGTGTCGCAGCTTCCACTGCCACCGGCTGTCATTGTAGCGCCTGCAGTGCCGTGCGCAGCCGATCGCGCAGAATGGCGGATTCGGCGCTGAACGCGCGCTGGTGCGCCACGTAATCGGCTTTTCCGGTGGCCGTCTCTATCTGGATGGGCGGGTAGCCCCACTTCGCAAGATCGTACGGCGAGGCCCGCATGTCCATGGCCCGGATGCGCCACGACAACTCAAAGCAGTCCATGACAAGTTCGCTCGGCAGTGCGGGCGAAAGCTTGTACGCCCACTTGTACAGGTCCATGTTGGCGTGCAGGCAACCTGGCTGTTCCATCTCGCGCTGGTTCTCCCGTGAGGGCGTCAGCTCGTTCAGGCCTATGGCCTCCGGGGTGTAGAAGCGGAACGCGTCAAAGTGGGTGCAGCGGATCTTGTTGTTCTCGACCACCCTGTCCGTTCCGGTTGAACCCAGCCGCAGTTCGAGGTATTCGTGCCGAACCTCGTTGGTCTCCGCCTTGTACACCATGGCCCATTCATGCAGCCCAAAGCAGCCAAATTGGGCAGGCCTCGACGCGGTCCGGCCCACGATGATCGCCGCAAAATCCACGGCCTCCCTGCGCCGCGCCAGGAACGCTTCCCGATCAAGCACGACGGCGGAGCCCGGCCAGGGTGCCCCCGCCAGCTCGCGCTCGGCACCGGTCGCGGCCCGGTAGAACTTCCAGCCGAGACGTTCTTCCGCTGCGGGGCCTGTGAGCACGACGCCGGCGCCGGGGTGCCAACGCGAAAGTTGGCCGGGTTTTTGGGTGTAGTACGTGAAGAGGAAGTCCTCCACGGGATGCTTTTGGTTGGCGGACCGGCGGGCGAGGTAGGGGGCTGCGTAGCGGTTCACGCGGGCCTGGTGCGCATCGGCCCGTTCCTGCCATGCCCCCTCGGCCAGGGACTGCAAGGCGGGGTTCATGCTCCTAATTATCCGCCATGTCCGGGGTCTCCTGCGCGGGGGTGCCCGGGGCCGGGGTTGGGCTGGAAGGTGCGGCCCCGGCGTCGTCCGCGTGGGTGGCGGCATCGATCAGAGCCATCATGGTCGCGTGCAGGGCCATGGCCCCCTCGCGGTCAAGGCCCAGCCTGGCCATCATGGTCCCCGGTACGGCCAGCGCCTTCTGGCGCAGGGCCGCGCCTGCGGGGGTCAGGTCCACCGCCAGGGCCCGCTCGTCGGCCAGGTCCTTCGTGCGGGTGATGTAGCCAAGGGTTTCAAGGCGCTTGAGCAGCGGTGAGAGAGTGGCGGATTCGAGCAGCAAGGTGGCCCCAATGTCCTTGACGCGGCGCGGGGCCAGCTCCCACAGGGCAAGCATCACCAGGTACTGCGGGTGCGTGAGGTTCAGGGCGGCGAGCACTGGCTTGTAGGCGGAAATGACGCTGCGTGAGGCAACGCTGAGACCAAAACACAGCTGGCGCTCCAGCAGTAAATCATTCTCAACGGTGTCCATGACCATGCTCCCTCATTTAGTTAGTGCACTAACTAAAGTGTACTATGGAAGGCATGGACACCATCGATCAGGCCGAAAGACCCTTTTTGGGCCCCGAGTTGCAAGGACTGCCCCTATGCCCAAGTTGAACCCGGCTCAAAAACTGATGCGCTTCACCGGACACCTGCGCTACATTTTTGGCCCCGCCAGCAGCAGCCCGTTGGACCATGAAATGACTCCTGAAAACAAGGAGCTGCTGTTGCGGCAGCAGGCGGCCAGCGAGGCGTTTGTCACCGTGACGCGGCCGGACGGAAGCACCTACCTTATCCCCAGGGACACCAACGACCAGTCCCTGCGCTGACAGCTTCCGGGCATCCCTCCGCCCGTGCCTTTGCGCCGCTTCGGGCGTAAAATTGGAGGATTCCCAGCCAAGGGATTCCTCTGGAGAGGGGGTGTTGATGATGGCAAGCGGCGAAAAGTTTGTCGGCAAGTTCATGCATGTGACCGACAAGTTCCAAAAGGTGTTTGGTCCTGCGGATCAAGGGGACATGGGTTCTCCCGTGGTGCATAGGCACGACGACTACGAGGAGAACAGTGACGAACAGCTCTCCCACTTCAATCAGGAAACGGATTCAACGGGTCACCCTTATGCAATCCGCAAGGAAGAACCTGCAGACGAGGTGTAGACCATCCACAACTTGGCCCCGGGCCTGCACGCCCGGGAACAAGGAGCAAATAAGGGTGTGTACCGGAAGAAGTCCGGGACACACCCTTATTTTTTTGGGCCGAAACGCCACGGGCTATTAACCAGTGGCTTGGGCCCACAGCCCCGAGGGGCCCCGATGGAAGCCGCGCCAGCGGATTCAATCGGGGAGTGGCTGGGGACTAGCGGCCGGTGCCGCCGTAAACGGTGGCTTCGTCCTCGCCGTCAAGGCCGAAGACGCTGTGCACTGCGCGCACGGCAACGTCCAGCAGGTCGGCGCGGGTCACCACTGAGATGCGGATCTCGGAGGTGGAGATCAAATCGATGTTCACGCCGGCGTCGGAAAGTGCCTTGAAGAACTTGTAGGAGACGCCCGGGTTGGAGCGCATGCCTGCACCGATGAGGGAGAGCTTGCCGATTTGATCGTCGTAGATCAGCTCCTCGAAGCCGACCTCGGACTGCTGGGCGCGCAACGCGGCAAGGGCATCCTCACCCTCAACCATGGGCAGCGTGAAGGAGATGTCCGTCTTGCCGGAGCCGTGGGTGGAGATGTTCTGCACGATCATGTCGATGTTGCTGTGCGCGCCGGCGATGATGCCGAAGATCATTGCGGCCTTGCCCGGGATGTCCGGCACGCCTACAACTGTTACTTTGCCTTCGGACCGGTCGTGGGCCACGCCGGAGATGATTGGCTGCTCCAAGGCAACTCCCTCTGAGATCTTGATTTTGTCGTCGGGGCTGGGCAGGACCCAGGTTCCCTCATGGTCACTAAAGGAGGACCGCACATGGATGGGCAGTCCGAAACGCCGTGCGTATTCCACGCAGCGCAGGTGCAGGATCTTGGCGCCGGAGGCGGCCATTTCAAGCATTTCCTCGCTTGAGATCTTGTTGATCTTCTGGGCCGTGGGCACAACGCGCGGGTCGGCGGTGTAGATGCCGTCAACGTCCGTGTAGATTTCGCACACGTCGGCGCTCAGGGCGGCAGCGAGGGCGACGGCGGTGGTGTCGGATCCGCCGCGGCCCATGGTGGTGATCTCATGCGTCTGGCGGCTCATGCCCTGGAAGCCCGCCACAATGGCGACCTTGCCCTTGTCCAGGGCGGTGCGCACGCGGTGTGGGTCAACATCGATGATGCGGGCCTTGCCGTGGATGCCGTCGGTGATCATGCCAGCCTGGCTGCCGGTGAACGATTGGGCCACGCCGCCTTCGGAGCTGATGGCCATGGCCAACAGGGCCATGGAAATTCGCTCGCCGGCTGTCATGAGCATGTCCAGCTCGCGGGCCGGGGGGTGCTCGGAGACCTGGGCTGCCAGATCGAGGAGTTCATCGGTGGTGTCGCCCATGGCGGAAACCACGACGACCACTTCGTGGCCTGCCGCCTGGGTGGAGACCACCCGGCGGGCCACCCGAAGGATGCCTTCGGCGTCGGATACGGAGGATCCGCCGTACTTTTGAACTATCAGGCTCATGGATGCACACTCATAGACTTACCTAACGCAACACTAGGAGAAGGAAATTTGCTGCCGCTCACGCAGGTGCCGCGCCGTCGCGCTGGGCCAGTGCGGCATCATCAGCGCGGAAGGCAGTTGAGCCAAGTTTAGCGCGGTGCCGCGCGAACAAGGAATTGATGTGTCCACATGGTGGGCCATGACGTCCACTTCCGCCCGCGGTGCCCGGCCAATGCGAGACGGTCCGGAACATCCCATGACGGGATGAAGACTTTCCCTCCGGCCAACCCTAGGCTGGTGCCATGTCCGCGACCGCGGTCCACTTGGAGGGGGAACAATGACCGAACACCTGCCATTAGATGGCCATTCACCGGAACCGGTTCCACCGGATCACGAGCCGCCGTTTCACGGGCTCTCGGCCACCGGGCTGTCCCGCAGCTTTGGTGCGGTTCACGCCGTCGTCACCATGGACCTGCACGCCCCGGCGGGGCAGGTGACTGCGCTGATTGGGCCCAATGGTGCAGGGAAGACCACGCTGCTGCTGATGCTTGCCTCGTTGCTGGCACCGGATGCCGGGACGATCAGTGTCATGGGCATTGACCCGGTCACGGATCCTGCGGCGGCGCGGGCCAAGATTGGCTGGATGCCGGACACCCTTGGCGTGTGGGAATCGTTGACTGCGCGGGAGATCCTCTCGACCATGGGCAGGTTTTACCACCTGCCGAAGGCGCAGATTCCGGGCCGTGTTGCGGAGCTTTTGGACCTTGTGAACCTGTCCTCCCTGGCCGATCAGAAGGCACGGGTCCTTTCGCGGGGGCAGCAGCAGCGGCTGAGCCTTGCCCGCGCACTGATCCACGACCCCCAGGTTTTGCTGCTCGATGAGCCTGCATCCGGGCTGGACCCGGGCTCGCGCATCGCGTTGCGGGGCATTCTGCAGCGGCTGGCTGCCGAAGGGAAGGTTGTTGTTGTTTCATCGCACGTGCTGGCTGAGCTGGATGAAATTGCCGACGGCGCCGTGTTCGTGAACCAGGGGCGGTCCGTGCTGGCCCAAACCGTGGACGAGGCAGCCGGGCAGGGGCGGCGGTATTCCATCGCCGCACTTGATCCCCAGGCGCTGGCTGTGGCGATGACGTCCCTTGGGCTCGGTTTTGAGGCCGGGACCGGGCGCCGGGATTCAATGACCGTGGGCCTGGGGTCCGAAGCCGACGCCTCAAGGCTGTTGCGGGACCTGGTGCAGGCAGGCGTCGATGTGTGTTCCTTTGCCCCTGCTTCCGGCGCGCTGGAAGAAAGCTACATGAGCATGAAAGCGGAGGAATCATGAGCCTTGGCCGATACTTCTCCGGGATTTTTGCCGTGGTGGGCATGGAATTGCGCCAGCGGCTGCGTTCGCGCGGCTGGTACATCATGCTCGGCATATGGTTTGCCCTGATTTGGCTCGTGACAGCCCTGACCTGGACGAGCTGGAAGGCCCAGTCAGGTTACAACTTTGACCACGGGTTTGGCAGGGGCGGCCCGGGCTCGCTGATCTTTGAGATCGTCCTGGCCTTTGTGCTGCTTTTTGGCTTGTTGGTGGCGCCGGCATTCTCCGCAAATGCCATCAGCGGGGACCGATCTGCCGGGACCCTTGCCATCATGCAGGTGACCTTGCTTCGCCCGGGACAGCTCCTGTGGGGGAAGTTCCTGGCATCGTGGGTCGCCGCGCTGGCGTTCCTTGTGGTGAGCGTGCCGTTCCTGATATTCGGGATAGCCCAAGGCGGCCTGAGCGTGGGGTACATCGTTGTCGCCTTGCTAATGCTCGCCATTGAACTGGGTGTTGTGTGCGCGCTGGGCGTGGGCATTTCAGCACTGGCCAACCGCCCGCTGTTCTCCATCGTGGTGACGTACCTGGTGGTTGCCGTGTTGGCTTTCGGTACGCTGATCGCCTTCGGCCTGGGCATCTCGCTGAGCAACGGGACGGTGCTGGCCAACCAGGCGTTCTACAAGGACACCTCCTACCAGTTCCCTGCAGGCGCCGCAGGGGAAAGCGGGGCCACTGAAGGCTACCCGGCCCCGCCGAGGCCTGCGGACATCACGGATGAGAACACCGAGTACGCCTGCTACGGGCCATTGACGCAATACCCGACCATGCGAACAGATCGCGTGGCCTGGATGCTGAGCATGAATCCGTTCGTTGTGGTGGCCGACGCCATTCCCTACCCGGCCCCACCCCAGCAGAATCAGGGGTACTCCAACAGGGGACTGATCGAATCGATCAGCCAGGGAGCCCGCTTCGCACAAGCCGGCCCCGACGGAACGTACCCATGCGCCAACGGCAAGGTGACGGCGTCGTACATTTCCCCGCAAACACCGCTCTGGCCGCTGGGGCTTGGACTGCAATTGCTCGTTGCTGCAGGACTCCTGGCGCTGGCGTGGCGTGCGCTGCGCACCCCGGCAGGGAAGCTGCCCCAGGGAACGCGGGTGGCGTGAGGCCTCAACGGAGTCTTAGGAAACTGACACCGCAGTCCTCGGAGCGGTCATCATGATCGCGTCCTCCGGGATCTGGCGGATGGCACCCTTGTCGGCGCTGGTGGCCATGGAGGCGTAGGCGCGCAGGGCTGCGGACACCTCGCGCACACGGCCAACTGGCTGATAGCCAGTGGTGGATTCGAGCACGTCACGGCGCGCATCCAGCTCGGCATCATCAACGAGCAGTTCCATTGAACGGTTGGGGATGTCGATCCGGATGCGGTCGCCGTCCTGGACCAGGGCAATGGTTCCGCCGGCCGCGGCCTCGGGGGAGACATGGCCGATCGAGAGGCCCGATGTGCCGCCGGAGAAGCGGCCGTCGGTGATGAGCGCGCAGACCTTGCCCAGCTTCAGGCCCTTCAGGAATGAGGTGGGGTACAGCATTTCCTGCATGCCCGGTCCGCCGCGCGGGCCCTCATAGCGGATGACAACAACGTCGCCGGCCTTGACCACCTTCGAGAGGATCTTCTCCACTGCTTCGTCCTGGGACTCGCACACAACGGCCGGTCCCTCAAACGTCCAGATGGACTCGTCCACGCCCGCGGTCTTGACCACTGCGCCGTCGAGCGCAATGTTGCCGCGCAGCACTGCCAGTCCGCCGTCCTTGGAGAAGGCGTGCCCGACATCGCGCAGGCAGCCTTCGGCACCGTCGGTGTCCAGTGAGGTCCACTCTGCCGACTGCGAGAACGCTGTGGAGGAGCGTTGGCCGCCGGGGGCTGCGGTCCACAGGGCCTGCGCGTCCTCGGTTGCCTTGCCGCCGCGAATGTCCCAATCATCGAGCCAATCCGTGAGTCCCTCCGAGTGGACGGACTTGACGTTGGTGTGGAGCAGTCCGCCGCGGTTGAGCTCGCCCAACAGGGCCGGGATGCCGCCGGCGCGGTGCACGTCTTCCATGTAATACGTCTTGTTCCCTGCAACGTTCGGGGCAACCTTGGCAAGGCACGGCACCTGGCGTGACTTGGCGTCGATGTCCTCGAGATCGTACTTCAGGCCAGCTTCCTGTGCCGCGGCGAGCAGGTGCAGGATGGTGTTGGTCGAACCGCCCATGGCGATGTCAAGGGCCATGGCGTTGTCGAAGGCCTCGAAGGAGGCGATGTTGCGCGGCAGGACTGAGTCGTCGTCGTCCTCGTAGTACCGCTTGGCAAGGGCGACGGCGGTTGCACCGGCACGCTCGTAGAGGTCCTTGCGCGCGGTGTGCGTTGCGAGCAAGGAACCGTTGCCCGGCAGTGACAGGCCGATAGCCTCGGTCAGGCAGTTCATGGAGTTCGCTGTGAACATGCCCGAGCAGGAGCCGCAGGTGGGGCAGGCGTTTTCTTCGATGAGGTTGATGTCTTCGTCGGAAATCGAGGGATCCACGGCGTCGGAAATGGCGTTGACCAAATCCAGTGTGCGGATGGAACCGTCGGTCAGGGTGACGCGGCCGGCCTCCATGGGGCCGCCGGAGACAAAGACGGTGGGGATGTTCAGGCGCAGGGCGGCCATGAGCATGCCGGGGGTGATCTTGTCGCAGTTGGAGATGCAGACCAGCACGTCGGCGCAGTGGGCGTTGACCATGTACTCCACGGAGTCGGCGATCAAATCGCGCGAGGGCAGCGAGTAGAGCATGCCGCCGTGGCCCATGGCGATGCCGTCGTCCACGGCGATCGTGTTGAATTCGCGGGCGATGGCGCCGGCCGCGTGGATGGCGTCGGAGACGATGCGGCCCACGGGTGCGAGGTGCGTGTGGCCGGGGACGAACTCCGTGAAGGAGTTGGCGACGGCGACGATCGGCTTGCCGATGTCGCTCTTGGCGACGCCGGAGGCCATCATGAGGGCGCGGGCGCCGGCCATGTTACGGCCGTGGGTGACTGTGCGGGAGCGTAATGGAGGCATATGGATAGTCAACCAGATTTTGGGGCGGGATCGAAAGACGGTCCGAATACTAGTAGTGGCAGTGCTATGTTTGCGTACATGTTTGAGGAACGACGACGTGAACTGGGCCAATTTCTCCGGGACCGCCGCGGCGCCCTGGTCCGTGCCGAACTTGGGCTGCCTCCCATCGGAAGAAGCCGGACGCTGGGGCTGCGTCGCGAGGAGATTGCCGCCTTCTCCGCCGTGAGCGTCACCTGGTACACATGGCTGGAACAAGGGCGCGACATCAACGCTTCGCGCCAGGTGCTTGAGGCGGTGGGCCGGGTGCTGCGGCTGAGCCCCGCGGAACAGGCCTATGTGCTGGTGCTGGGCGGCCACGCCGCCGTTCCGCCGGCAGGTGGCGCCGCCATTGAGTCAGTGCCCGCGCATCTGCAGGCACTCCTTGATGCCCTTGACTTTCCGGCCTTTGCGGTTGCCCCGGATTGGGGCATTGCTGGCTGGAACAGCGCCTATCAAGGCCTGTATTCGCGCATTGCCGAGGTGGATCCCGCCGACAGGAACCTGTTGTGGCTGGTGTTCACCGACCCGGCGCTGCGCCGGATGCTGCCCGACTGGGACGTGACCAGCCGCCATTTTGTGGCTGAATTCCGTGCCGAGGCAGGCCCAAGGCTCGGCTCGGCGGCGCACACCGCACTCGTGGAAAAGCTGTCGGAGGCCAGCGAGGAGTTTGCCCGCATTTGGGCCACGCACAGCGTGCAGGGCTTTGCCTCACGGCAGCGCGTCTTTGTGCATCCGCAGGTGATGGAGCTGACGTTCGAGCAGCACCGGCTGGTTCCCTCCGACGTCCCCGAGCTGCACTTTGTGCTGTACGTCCCGACGGCGGGAACCCCCACGCGCGGGCGGCTCGCGGAACTTGCTGCGTTCGATTTCTAGGTCAGGGCGTTGCGGCGGCCCTCAAAGGCGCGGCCAAGAGTGACCTCGTCGGCGTACTCAAGATCGCCGCCCACGGGCAGCCCCGAGGCAAGGCGGGTCACGGCGATGCCGATGGTTTTCAGCATCCGCGAGAGGTAGGTTGCCGTGGCCTCACCCTCGAGGTTGGGGTCGGTGGCGATGATGATTTCCTGGATCTGGCTGTCGTTCAGGCGTGTGAGCAGTTCTCGGATGCGCAACTGGTCAGGGCCGATCCCCGCAATGGGGTTGATGGAGCCGCCCAGCACGTGGTAGCGGCCGCGGAAGGCCCGGGTGCGCTCGACGGCAAGGACGTCCTTTGACTCCTCGACCACGCAGATGACAGTGGGGTCCCGGCGCGGATCGCGGCAAATGTTGCACAGCTCGGCCTCGGTGACGTTGCCGCACACGGTGCAGAACTTCACGCGCTCCTTCACCGTGACGATGGCGCGGACCAGCCGCTGCATGTCCTCGTTGTCCGCCTCGAGAATGTGGAACGCGAGCCGTTGGGCCGACTTCGGGCCGATTCCCGGCAGGCGCCCCAGCTCATCAATGAGTTCCTGAACTGCTCCCTCGTACACAATGCCTCAATCCCATGCGCCAAAACGCTGTTGCTTCAAAAATGGTGGTCGCTGCGCCGAAACGGCCCAGTTTGCGGTTTAGTTTGACGGGTTCAGCGGACGTTCCTCGATGAGCACCCCGCCAAGAATGCGTTCGACCGCAGCCTGGCCCACCACCCCGGATTCCTCAATGGTGACGTCATCGGGACTTGGCACGTCCTCAACATAGGCCGTGGCGGCCGCGAGGGCCGGAGCCTTCGCTCGGCCCGCCTGGGCCTCGGAGCTGTTGGCCAGGCGCTGGTACCTGCTCAGCTTTTCCGTGCCAGTTGCGGGCTCCGTCGCCATGTCCGACGCCGGATCCTCCTGTTGCTGGGCCCGTACCTGCGCCAGTGGTGTGGTGACGGTGGGAACTGTCGGGTAGGTGGATGAGGCGCCAAGCGGGGAACCGTCAACGGGAAGTGCGGCGTTGAACTTGGGGGTTCCCGCATCTGTTGCGGGCGCTTCCGCGCCGTGTTCGGCTGCCTGCTGTGCCGCTGCCGGATCCGCGGGTGTGGAGTCGGTGCCCTGTGCCCAATCGGGGGCGGTGGACATGCTGCCCCAGCCCGGATCGGCAACGTCGGACCGCTGGGTCTGGCCCAGCGAAACGCCCCAATCCTGGGGTGCCGGCTCGTTTGGCTGCCGGCTCGAGCGCTGGGCGATCTGCTCGGCCAGCATGGTGCTGCGGCGGGGAATTTCGGGTTCCGCCGGGGCGGGCGCGACGGGCTCCGCGACAGGGGTGTCCCAGCCCGTGGTCCAGGCCGAAATCGGGGAGACTTTCGGCGGTGTGTAGGCGGGGGCCGGGGTGGCGGCCGCACCGGAGTCGGCTGGCGGGTAGTCGGCTGGCGGGTAATCGGCGGGAGGGTAGTCCGCCGGAGGGTAGGAGTCAGGGTGCGGTTCGTCCCAGGGGTCGCTTGGTTCGGTGGGGCCGTCCCATGGCTGCTGGACGGATTCCGGGGCAGGGGCCGTTGCCACAGGCTGCTGAGCAGCTTGTGGCTGGGCAGCTTGTGCCTGGGCAGCTTGTGCCTGGGGAGCCGGAGGCTGGGTGAACCGCTGCCGGCTGTCCGGGGTTTCCGGTGCAGGAACGGCAGCTGGCATTTGTGTCGCAACCGTGTCCACCGGTGCAAGGGAGGCCGTGGGCGCGGATGATTGAACGGATGCGGCAGCGCCCCCTGCCGTCGGCACTGCAGGTGAGGCTTCGGGCTGCTCGGCCGGCAGGCCCCAGGAATCCAGGGCGGCTGCGGCTGGCGCCTGCGCGGGCACATCCTGCGTGGGGGTTGTCGGAGCTTCGGCCCGGTCCGGGACAGCCGCCGACTGTCCTAGTGGGGACGTGCCTAGTGGGGACGTGCCCCCTGCCGCTTGGGGAGCATTGGCGCCACCACCCTCGCGCTGTGGTGAAGGGCTACCAGTTTGGACTTTTGGGTTTGGCTCAGCGCTCGCTCTCCGGGAGGGGGCTTCGCCGTCGGCCGGGAGGATCTGGACAGTCATGCCGAGCACCTGATTGATGGCCTGTTGCAGGTTTTCCAGGTGGCCGCTGTTGCTGAATGTGCTGATGAGGCCGGAGGAAGGCAGGCCAACGCGCAGCTCAGTGCCGTCGAAGGTCTGCGGGACCACGTTTTGGTTCACGATGACCCACGAGGCCATGCGGATGTTGCGCAGGGCGCCAAGAATCTCCGGCCACGCACGGCGAATCACTTCAATTCCCGTTGAGCCGCCCTGAGCCGGGGCCGGGGCTGCAGGCTGAACCGTCGGTTGCTGATCCTGCTGTGCGCCTTCCGGCTGATGTGCCCGGGAAGTGGCCAACTGGTGTATTGCGTCAGGCGCCTGCTGCTGGGCGGGGAAGTCGGGGCTGGCGGCCGGGGTGGGCAGGTCGTCCCACGTGCGGGCGGCCTGGGTCGGGACCTGCGCAGCTGCCGGGGCGGAAGGCGCGGCCTGTCCCGGTGCCGGAGTCCCAACAGGCGCCAGAGCCTCCTGCTGGGGCGCGGCATGCCGGGCTGCGACTTCGGCGCCGGCGGCTTCCTTGGCACGGGCCAACTGGGCGCGTACGGCAGCGATCCCGCCGCCGGAGCCGGCGTCGGCAGGTGCCGCCGTCGTGCGGGGGGCCGGGAAGCCTTGTTCCGGCAGGTTACCCGGGCCCGGGGCTGGCATGTTCCCCTGGGTGGAGGCAGGGGCGGGAGCATTGCCCGACGGGGCTGCGGGGGCGCCGCCGTAGTTGAGGCGTCGTTCAAGCTGGTCCAGGCGCGTGGCCATGGCCCGGGTCGAGGACTCGGCGCCTGGCAGGAGCAGGCGTGCGCCCAGCAGTTCAAGGTGCAGGCGCGGCGAGGTGGCGCCCGTCATTTCATTGAAGGCGGCATTGGTGACGTCGGCGGCCCGGGAAAGCTCTGCGGCGCCAAGCTGGGCGGCCTGCGTCTGCATGCGGGCGATGAGCTCATCCGGTGTGCCGCGCAGGATCGCGTGGGCGCTCTCCGGCATCGCCTGGACGATGATGAGGTCCCGGAAGCGTTCAAGGAGGTCCTCGACGAAACGTCGGGGATCGTGCCCCGTCTGGATGACGCGGTCAACGGACTTGAACACGGTGGCCGAATCGCCGGCGGCAAGGGCCTCAACGACGTCGTCCAGCAGCGACGCGTGGGTGTAGCCGAGGAGGTCGACGGCGAGGTCGTAGTCCAGGCCGGAGGCCGCTGCGCCGGCCATGAGCTGGTCAAGGACAGAGAGGGAGTCACGCACCGAACCGCCGCCGGCACGAACCACAAGGGAAAGAACGCCGGGGGCAACTGCCACGCCTTCACGGTCGCACAGCAGTGCCAAATACGCCATGAGCGGCTCCGGCGGCACCAGCCTGAACGGGTAGTGGTGGGTGCGCGAGCGGATGGTGCCAATCACCTTGTCGGGCTCGGTGGTGGCGAAGATGAACTTGATGTGCTCCGGCGGCTCTTCAACGATCTTCAGCAGCGCGTTGAACCCTGCCGAGGTGACCATGTGGGCCTCGTCAATGATGAAGATCTTGTAGCGGTCCCGGATGGGGGCGAAGGTTGCGCGTTCACGCAGGTCGCGGGCATCGTCAACGCCGCCGTGGCTGGCCGCGTCAATTTCAATGACATCGAGGGAACCGGATCCCCCGCGGGCCAGTTCAACGCAGCTGTCACACTCGCCGCAGGGGTGGGAGGTGGGTCCCTTGGCACAGTTCAGGCATCGGGCAAGAATTCGGGCGGAGGTGGTTTTACCGCAACCGCGGGGACCTGAGAAGAGGTAGGCGTGGTTGACCCGGTTTTTGTCCAGGGCGGTCATCAGGGGGGCCGTGACGTGTTCCTGGCCGATGACATCGGCAAAGGAATCCGGACGGTAACGGCGATACAGGGCTGTTGGTGCGCTCACAGTTGAAACCCTACCTAATCCGCCTGACAAAATGCCGCGTTGATGCTGCAAATCCGGCACTTCTGGGGAAAAGTAAAGACCCCCCATGCACCCGCCAGAGCCCGCTTACCCTTGCTACCTTCCGGTCCTGGGGGAGTTCACAGGGTGACGCCACATGAGGGGCCGGGAATCAGCTTACCCGACAGCGGCGGTGCGGGCGAATCCGCCACTGCCGGGAGGGGCATTTCAATTTCCAGTCCGCGATGGTACGTTCACCTCGTAGGGGTATGAAGCCAATGCCAAGCCGGCCCCGCAGCGCCTTCGCCCCAGCGTTGCCCGGGCCACCAGGGGAGTTGGGTAGCCATGTCATATGGACTGTTTGAATGGGTTTTTTGGGTGTTGGCCTTCTGCATGGCCTTTTTGGCGCTTGCCCGCATTGAGGTTTTTTCAACCCACTCCAGCCAACGGGCCCACCGCCATTCGGGGCAGCAAGTGTTCCTGTGGATCATGGCTGTGATTTTCGCGCTTTCAGGCTTCCTCACGGCAGTCCTCTCCATGCGCGCCGGACACTAAACCCTTCCGTTACGCCCACATGACGTGAGCGATGTCACCATGTGTGACAACTCTTGTAAAGTTGGCCGGGTGTTGCGGGGGCGGCGGGAGCACCGCCGAATGCAACACGCTGGGCGCATCAAGTGCCCTCTTTCATGTAATTGCCTGCCTTCCGCAGTGAAAACATGGGGAAATAGGGGCGGTATTTCTTGAACGGGGATGTACTGCCCTTATTTCATGCCCAAAAACAGCCCGGACAAAGTCGTCCGGGCCCGTCAATTCGGGGTTTTTGGGTGGCCCTGGGGTTCGATTCGTGACTTGGGCACTTTGTCAGGTACTCTTGAACCTGCCGTGTTCTGCACGGCAAGCTGGAGGATTCGCCTAGCGGCCTATGGCGCACGCCTGGAACGCGTGTTGGGTTAACGCCCTCGGGGGTTCAAATCCCCCATCCTCCGCCAAGTGGAAGGCCCGGAATCATTGCGATTCCGGGCCTTTCAACGTTAACTGGCCGCCAAGGCAGTCCGCCTGGTCAATGTGGCCTCAAAATGCGGCTTCACCCCCAGTACGAAGCCCTCGAGACCCTCCACGAGACGTACCGCGCGCAGTGGCTGAGTGCCGTTGGCGTCCCGTGCAACCAGTTCGGCGGGCGCGAGCCGGGCACCCAGGTTACCGGGCCAGCCCGTCAAGCCAGTGCTGCAGGAAGGCAGCCCCGGCGAAGTCGTTGACAACCTCGTCGCCCAGATCGAGGTCTGCCGCCGTCAGGACGGGGTACGGCTTGGCCGGAACGCCGTCGGCCGGGCGGACATCGACGTGCTTGACCGGATGGTCCCTGTGGTGCAGCCAGTCGGCCATGGCGTAGTCGGTGCGGGAATCACCCACGGTGCGCCAGGCCCGGGGCACGATGCCCTGCGCGGCGAGAAGTTCAACAGCACGGCTGGCGCCGAGGTCTTTGCCCAGCTGCACCGACTCAATGTCGGTGGAGATGATCGACGGGTCAACCCGGTAGTCAACCGTCCCCGACGCATCGGGAGCCCGGTGATCGAGCCGGGTGCCACCGAGCTTGTGGGCTGCCAGCAGGGCCAGCGCATCGGCGTCGAACTTTGGCTGTTCGGCGAGGTAAACGCTGCTCTCAACATCGACGTGCTGCTCAACCGAGACCATGGCCCGCTTGGTCTCGTCGAAGAACATGTGCCCGGCGTAGGAACGGGCGACGAGATCGCGGATGTCATCGCAGAACGCGGTGGACATGGCCAGGGACTTGTCGACGTGGATGGGGCCCGCGCCCTCGGGGGTGAAACTGAACCAGACCGCACCCTTCTCGCAGATGGCATGGACCACGGATCCCTCGGGCAGGCCGGCCTCAAGCATCGGCGCCATGAGCTGTTCGGTGATGAAGGCGTCGGAACGGCCGGTGTTGAACACGACGGGAATGCCCTTCCGGACGAGTTCGATCAGGCTGTCGATGATGCCTGGGGAGACACGGCGGGTCACGGGGCTGGCGAGCGGCCCGTCGACATCGAGGAGCAGGGCGAGCGGCGGCTGGATGAGAGTCATGCACCCATGCTCCCAGTACCGGCGGCGGAAGGGCCACTTTGCATAACCATTTGGCAACATAGCCTGTGTCATGAAGCCGCAAAAGTTCCTTTAGGGGGATGTTGTCCCTAGTCTGAAGGGGTGATCTTCAAAGCTGTTGGCAATAATCGTCCCTACCCGGACCATGGTTACGTGACGCCCAAGGACTGGGCTGGCGTCGCGCCGCGCCAGGTCAGGCTTGCTGACCTGGTCACCACCAAGGCCAACCTTGACCTCGAGGCGCTCCTTGCTGAAGATTCAACGTTTTTCGGCGACCTGTTTCCGCATGTGGTGCAGTGGCGGGACACCCTGTACCTCGAGGACGGCCTGCACCGCGCCGTCCGGACGGCATTGCACCAGCGCACCATCTTGCACGCCCGGGTCCTGGTGATAGATGACTAGGCCGTCGAACGGCCAGCCTTCGGGCGACACCGCTGAAAAGAACGACGGCGCCCATCCCACCGAAGTGGTTGGAGCCACCCCGCCCGTTGGCGCCACCCCGCCCTGCCCCAGCGCGCCGTTGACTGCCAGGCAGTCGCGCGCGGCCGAACGGGCGGCGCGCAGGAAGGCCAAGGACGCCGCCTACGACCTGCGCCAGCAACGCAAGAGATCCAAGGACGGCACGTCCCTGCGCGGACACCACATCGTCGACGCAAAGACCCTGGCCGACGCGTTCCCTGAGCCGGAAACCCCTGAGATCCTCCCCGTCACTGTGCGCCGCCGCATCACCCACGGGGTGGTGTTGGTGCTGCTGCTGGCGTTGGTCGTGGCCGGCGTCGTGCTTGCGGGCATGGTGCAACGCGGTGAGCTTGAGCTAAAAATCGGCTCGTGGAAGACCGCCCCCGCCGCCGTCGTCTGCCCGCCTGAAACCCTGGACTATGTGCCGAACAATACTGTCACAGTCAACGTGTTCAACGGGGGAAGCTCGGAGGGCGAGGCCGGGCAGGTGGCTGCAGAGCTGAAGAAGCGCGGTTTCCTGATTGGGACCGTGGACAATGAGGCCTCAAAATACCACGCGCCGGCAGTGGTTGTTTCAGGCCTCAAGGGCCATGCCGCAGCCTTGAACATGCAGCGCAACTTCCCAGGCACCGAGTACGTTGAGGATGAGCGGACCGACGCCACGGTGGACGTCATCCTGACAAGCACCTTCAAAGGGCTGGTTGAGGCGCCCAAGGTCGACACAAAACCGGGAGTGCTCTCGTGCCCGCGCTTGAACCCGAAACCCAGCGAACCCGCCCTAAGCGTGCCGGCTGGCGGCAAACGGGCAGTTCTTGCCAAGTAGGGGCCTGCCGTAACCCGCCCCGCAGAATCAGTCCTGCGCAATCACTCCTGGGGAATCAGCCCTGCGTGAGTGGACGGCCGTGCTCGTCGAAGGATGCGCCAACGCCTGCCTGGATGAACTTCACTGCCGCGGCAATGTGGTCCTCGCCGACGGCGTCGGGCTTGCGGCGTGAGGCGCTGGCGGTCAGCGACCCGTGGATGAGCTGCACCAGGTCCTCGACGTCGGCCTCGGGCAGGTAATGCTGGGCCATGCCGGCGCGCAGGATGTCCACGAGCAGCGCATTGAGCTCGCCAACATGGACACCCAGCTTCGAGAACGACTCGCTCGAGAGCACAGAGCGCATGGCAGGTCCCGGCGGCAGGTGCCGGCGCGTGAGGTCTTCCAGTTGCGCCCGCACATACACGGCAAGGCGGTCAACGGGATTGGCCATCCCCCCGAGCCGCAGCTTCAGATCAACGACGAATTTGCCGGTTTCATCCAGCGCGTAGGCGACAAGGAGCTGTTCAAGGTCGGCGAAGTAGTTGTAAACGGCAGTTCTGCCCACGCCGGCGGTACGGGCGACGTCGGTCATGGTCAGGCCGGGCAAACCGTGGGTAAAAAGCAGTTCACCAAAGGCGTCGAGAATCTTGCGCTGCGTCTGCTCCCGCTGCGCCGCGTTTGTGGGGGCGGCTATTCTTGGCATGGAGACAGTTTAGCGTCAATTCGTCAGTAAAAGTATTTGGCACGCACCCTAGCGTGCGATTGCCGCGCGCCGGATCCCCAGAACACGCACGACGGCGGCGCTCACGTCCCGCTCGAACGGCAGTTCCGCCGTGGTCAGGGTGGAGGCGGCCAGCGCCCTGTCAATGCACTTGCCCACGAGCCGTTCGGGGATGTGCAGGGCCCGGCCAAAGCGCAGCCAGTCGTTTCGGTTCAGCCCCGTTCGGGACCCCGCGCTGCCGCCGACGGGCAGGGCCATGCCGGGGTCACGGGACGGGTCGCCGTCGGTGAGGTCGGTGAGGATGCCGCCCGGGACGCCCGCCGCGAACCCCTGTTCAATCTCGGCGGCCAGCGTGCACTGGAGGTCGTAGGCGGGGGCCACCAGCCATTCACCATTGGGCTGCTGGAGGACCGAAATGTTCTTGGCGTGCAGGTTTCCGTTGCCCGTCAGCCAGGCAAAGAGGAACTGCAGAAAAATGTTCCTTGCGGCAAGGGCCTTGGAGGCGCACATGTTCACCGCGGCGGCGGCGACGGCCTCGCTGGCCACCGAGTATTTGCGGCCGGGCACCAGGCCCATCAGCTGCGCGCAATCCTCAACCGCCACCGTCCCGGCCGGGGACCGGTCAAAACGGGAGACAAGCAGCGCTGCCGCACCCGCGCCGTCGTGCACCAACCGGGCATCCGCAACGGGGATGGACAGCGCCCGTGCCTTGTTCAGCAACAGGAATTCCGTCTCGACCTGGCGGGCGTGGCTGCCGTCGTTGAACTTCAGGATGTAGGCGCGGCTGGGGTCCTTGTCATGGCGGTAGGAGGCTGTGACCTTGTCCTGCATGCCGGCAATCGAGGAGAGGTCCACGGGGCCGGGGACGGAGGCAAAATCGGCAAAGTTGATGTCATCCATGGTTTTGGAGACAGTCAGCAGGGCGGGGATGGTCTGCGGCTTGGCGCCGGCGGCGACGATCTGGACGTCACCCACGGGATTTTCGCCCGCAGCCAGAAGGAGCGAAAATTCATCAGTAATGGTTGTTTTCACCGCCCACCGGAGCTTGGCCAGGCGCTCGCCCTCGGGCAGCAGACCGGCAAAAAACGCGGGCACGCTGCCGTGGCCAAGGATGACGGGCATGTCCAGGGCGGGCAGGGTGGAGGCAATGGCCGGGCCGCCGGCGCTGAGGTAGCCGGGCAGGTAGGAAAAGACCACGCCAAGGCTGGGGCTGCGGGTCAGGGTTGCCGCGGCCCGGCCCTTCTTGTAAATCACTGCCTGGGTGGTGGACTTGGCGTACTCAAGGTTCTTCATGATCCGACCACGTGCAGGCTCAGGGTCATGCCCAGTGACGACGCCACGGCCGTCAGGATGTCCAGACGAACGGTTTCCCGGCCGTTCTCCAGGTCGCTCAGGACACGGGTTGAAATGTCGGCCAGGTCCGCAGTTTCGCTTTGGGTCAAATTCAGGGCCTTCCGCCGGGCCCGCAGGGCAGCACCCAAGTCGGCGACCTCCATATGAGCTGCCCTTCCTGCTGCTGCGGTGGCGCTGGTGTGAACCCGCGCCCGTTGGCACCATCCTAAGCCTTGGGTGTCGATTTTCTGCACGATCATGCAGAAAATTTGGGATGTGACGTGCTGGGCCGGATCTGGCTGCGACGATGACGTCGAAACGGACATCCGCTGCTGAAATATCAACAGCGGATGTCCGTTTCGACAGCGCGGCCCGGCCGGACGCTGTATGGCACCCACCGAGCCATTGGCTAGGGTGGAGCGGTGACGAATTTTCTTGTGAAGCGACCCTGGACCGGCCGGATTGGCGCACTACTGGGCATCATGATCATGGCGCTGAGCCTGCGCCCGGCCGTCTCGGTGGTGCCTCCGCTGCTGGGCGAACTCCGCGGCGAGCTGGGGTTCGACGCCGGGTCCACGGGCCTGCTCGCCATGCTTCCTCCCCTGATGTTCGCCATCTTCGGCCTCCTGACCCCCATGCTGATCCGCCGGTTCGGCCTCGAAAAGGCGCTGGTTGCCGCCGTCGTGCTTGCCGTGGCGGGGCAGCTGGGGCGGGCTGCAACAGACCAGGTGTGGCCATTCCTGGCCCTGACCGCCGTCATCATGGCCGGGTATGGCATCGGCAATGTGGTGCTGCCCCCGCTTGTTAAGAAGTACTTCCCGGACCGCGTGGGCATCGTGACGGCGGGGTATGTGACGCTGCTGTCGGTGGGCACTGCCATCAGCCCGCAGCTTGCCGTCCCCGTCGCGGGGGCCAGCAGCTGGCGCGTCTCGATCGGAATGTGGGCGTCGCTGAGCCTGCTGGTGCTGCTCCCGTGGATCACCCAGTTCCTGCGTGACCGCCGCGAGAAGCACGACGCCGGGACCCTGGCCGGGCAGGAAGCCCACCAAGGTGGCCGGGGCCTTGGCAGCCAGGAACCTGTGGCAAGGCTGCGGCCGTGGCGCTCGCCTGTTGCCTGGGGACTGGCGATCTTCCTGGCCGGAAACTCGGCCCAAACCTACGTCTACTTCACCTGGCTGCCGCCGTACCTCTCCGGTCAGGGCGTGGACCCCGCGACGGCAGGATCCGCGCTGGCCTACTTTGCCATCCTTGGCCTGCCAGTCAGCCTGTTGGTGCCTTTGTGGGTCCCGCGCCTGAAGAACCCCATTGTGGCCATTGGCGTATTTGCCTGCTTCTGGCTCGCCGGGCACCTTGGCCTGTACCTGTCGCCGCTTGACGGTACGTGGCTGTGGGTGACGTTCGCCGGACTGGGGCAGGGCACGTTTGCCACGGCACTGCTCATGGTTAACCTGCGCTCGCGGACAACCCACGGATCCGCGGTCCTGTCGGGATTCAGTCAGGGCATCGGCTATGCGGGGGCGGGCATTGCGCCGCTGTTCTTCGGCAGCATCCACGACGCAACCGGCTCCTGGAGCCTCTCCTTTGCCATGCTGGGTGTGTGCCTGCTGGTGATGCTGGTAGGAGCGGTGCTAATCAATCCGAAACGCTACATCGAGGACTCCGCCGAGGGGCCCCTTGTGCCTGCCGCCGGGCACGCGGCGGCCGTCAAGGAAGAGTGGCGCACGGGCTCGGAATAAAAGTGGAAGTGGTGCTACTTTTTGGTTTCGTCGTTCGGGTGCTCCTCGCGGAGCTTGTCGTCGCGGAGCTTTGCCTCGCGGGCATCAAGATCCGCCTTGAGCTTGCGGAGCCGCTCGGCTTCGAGCTTCTGGGCCCGGTTCACGCTCAGGTTGCGCAGGAATTCGGCGTCGTCATCGGGTGCTACGGATCGGCCACGGCCGGAGGATTGCTGGCGTTGGCCGGAAGCCTGGCCGCCTGACCTTTGCGCGGGGGCAGAGCCGGCAGCGGCGTACTGCGGTCGGCCAAACAGGAACCAGAGGGCCACGCCGATCACATTCAGCAGGACAATGACTACCACCCAGGCAGCCTTGGGGATGCTCCGGACGTCACTGGGTTCACTGCGGAGGCAGTCGATGAGTCCGTAGACAAAAGCGACGACACCCAAGGTCACGGGAATGATATAGCGCATACTCCATTCTAGCGTTGACGGACAAATCCGGGACTGTCCCGGGGCGCCCTGCGGATACACAGCTTGAGCGGCTAAACTTGGGCCGTGGCTTTCTTCAAATACTCCCTGGTTCGTGCCGTGCTGTTTCTGGCGTTCTTTCTCATCGCCTACAAGGCGCTGGGCTTTTCGCCGCTCACGGCGGGCCTGATTGCGGCCCTGTGCGCCTTCGTCGTCAGCTTCCTGTTCCTGCGCAAGCAGCGCGATGGCGCGACGGCCGTTGTTGCCGACCGCTTTGCCCCGAACGCCACCACGACCCAGTCGGCCGCCGCCATTGCAGATGCCGACGCCGAGGACGCACTCATCGACGAAAACCCGAACATCTGGGTTGACGCCGACCGCAAGCCGACCGAAAACGCCTAGCCCGGGAACGCTGGACCCGGCGCAGTGAGCGGCTAGAGCGCCGTCAGCACCATTGCCACGGCAAACAGCACACTGAATCCAAGGTTGAGCAGCCCCGTCTGCTGCAAGACGGGGATCAGGTTCTTGGCCTTCTTCCCCGTCAGCATGATCCAGCTCGGCATCAGCATGAACGGGATCAGCAGCAACACCAGCAGGATCCACGGTTTCCCCGGCGCAATGAACAGCATCAGCGCCAACGACAGCGCCAGCATCACCACGTAGCTGAGCCGAGCATTCCTGTCGCCAAGCCGCACGGCAAGCGTCCGCTTGCCCACCTCGGTGTCAGTGGGAATGTCGCGAACATTGTTGGCCATCAAAAGTGCGACGGCGATCAGTCCCGTTGAGATTGAACCCAACACGGCCGCCGCGTTCACCGATCCTGCCTGGGTGAAGGTGGTGCCCAGGGTTGCCACAGGGCCAAAGAAGAAAAACACAAAAACGTCGCCAAGGCCCATGTAGCCATACGGGTTCTTGCCGCCGGTGTAACCCCACGCAGCAAGCACCGCGCCGGCGCCGACAAGCAGCAGCCACCAGGCCTGGGACACAATGACGAGCGCCAGGCCGGCCACCATGGCCAGGCCGAGGGCCGCAAAGGCGGCCATTTTCACATGCGAGGGCTTCACGACACCGCTGCCCACCAGGCGCAGCGGCCCCACCCGCACTTCATCCGTTCCACGGATTCCGTCGGAGTAGTCGTTGGCGTAGTTGACGCCAATCTGGAGCAGCAGGGCCACCACCGCAGCCAAGACGGCCCGGCCCCAGTGCAGTGCACCCATGTCGAAGGCGGCGGCGGTACCGATGATCACGGGGGCCACCGCCATGGGGAGGGTCCTCAACCGGGCGCCCGAAATCCATTGACCCACAGTGGCCACAGCGTCGCTCCTTATATTCAAATGAAATGACTGTCAGCGGGCCTGCATCAGGCCCACTAAGTTAATTGTGCCGCGATACCGGCATTATGCGGCGTTAGCTGCCGCGGACAGCGTCGCCAAAATTGCCGTCCTGTCGGGCTTTCCGGTGGCCAGCAGCGGAAGTTCGGAGACGAACACCACAGTCTTGGGGACAAGGTGAGCTTCCATGATGGCCGCCGCACCGGCAAGCAGCTCGGGCAGGCTGCAGGAGGCAACCACCATGGCAGCCACCTGCTGCCCCCACTCATCCGATGAAACGGGCACAACAAAAGCCTCGCGGACGCCTGGCACACGGTGCAGCCCGTCGGCGACGGCGACGGCTGAAACCTTCAGTCCTCCCGTGATGATGACATCGTCAACCCTGCCCAGCACGCGAAGGCGTCCCTCACTGTCCAGCTCGCCCTGGTCCCCGCTCTCATACCAACGCACCAGCTCGCCGTCGTGCTCTTCCTCAAAGAAGGACGCGGCACTCAGCTCGGCATCGCCGAGATAGCCGGAGGCAACGACAGGCCCGCCGAGCAGGACCCGGCCGTCGCGGATGGCAAGCTGCACGCCGTCCAGGGGGACGCCGTCGTACACGGCACCGCCGCACGTTTCGCTCATGCCATAAGTGGTGACGACGTTCAGCCCGGCGCCGCGTGCGGCCTCAAGCAGCACGGGGTTCACGGGGCCGCCGCCGAGCAGGATCGCGTTGAAGCGGCGCAGGACTGTCAGCGTTTCGGCGCTCGGGTTGGTCAGCAGGCGCGTGAGCTGGGTGGGCACGAGCGAGGTGAAACGCATTTTGTCGGTGAGCTCAAGGGCAGCCTCGGTGAACGCCTCGGGGGTGAATCCTCCGCTCAGGTCAATGGCCCACGGGCGGGTTCCGGCGAACAGGCTGCGCACCAGGACCTGCAGCCCGGCCACGTAATTCGTGGGCAGGGCCAGCAGCCACTGGCCCTCGCCGCGCAACGCCAGTGCCGTGCCGACGCTCGACGCCGCCAGCGCATCCACGCTCAGCAGCGTGCGCTTGGGTGTGCCGGTGCTCCCCGATGTAAGCACGACGGCGGCAATCTCGGTGTCGCTGCCGGCTGGCAGGCCCAGCTCGGTTTGCGGGATGAGGCTGAAGCTGCCATCGGGGGCGATTTGGACCGCGGGGCCCTCGCCGGAGAGGGCTTCGGAGAGTGCCTTGAGCAGGGGTTCGATGTTCATGTGCACCTATATGGGGGTTAGAAGTAATACGGGAAGGAGGACCAGTCGGGGTCGCGTTTTTCTAGGAACGCTTCCTTGCCCTCCACGGCCTCGTCCGTCATGTAGGCCAGGCGCGTTGCTTCGCCGGCGAAGACCTGCTGGCCGGCCAGCCCGTCGTCGGCCAGGTTGAAGGCGAACTTGAGCATCCGGATGGCCTGCGGTGACTGGCGGGCAATGTCGGCGGCATATGCCAAGGCCACGTTTTCCAGGTCCTTGTGGTCAACGGCCTCGTTGACGGCGCCCATGGCAACCATGTCCTCGGCGGAGTATTCCCGTGCCAGGAAGAAGATCTCACGCGCCTTCTTCTGGCCGATCTGGCGGGCCAGCAGCGCGGAGCCGTAGCCGGCGTCGAAGGAACCCACGGTGGCGTCGGTCTGCTTGAACTTGCCGTGCTGGCGGGAGGCGATGGTCAGGTCGGAGACGACGTGGAGGGAGTGGCCCCCGCCTGCCGCCCAGCCGTTGACGACGGCGATGACAACCTTGGGCATGGTGCGCATGAGCCGCTGGACCTCGAGGATGTGCAGGCGTCCGGCGCGGGCGGGGTCGATGGTTTCCTTCGTCTCACCCTCCGCGTACCTGTAGCCGTCGCGGCCGCGGATGCGCTGGTCCCCGCCGGAGCAGAACGAGTGGCCGCCGTCCTTGGCGGAGGGGCCGTTGCCAGTGAGGAGAACCGTTGCGACGTCGGGGGTCATGCGGGCGTGGTCCATGGCCCGGTACAGCTCATCGACCGTGCCTGGACGGAAGGCGTTGCGGACCTCCGGGCGGTTGAAGGCGATGCGGACGGTGGGTAGGTCCCTGACGATCGTGCCAGCCGAGTCCCGCTCCACCTGGCGGTGGTAGGTCATGTCGTCGAAATCGAAGCCGTCAACCACGCGCCAGCGGGTGGGGTCGAAGATGTCGGATACCTGCTCGGGAAAATTAGATGCGCTCACGCTAACGATCTTAGCCGGGAGGTATGCGCGGGGTGCAGCGCGTGTCAGCCGATGCAATCCTTGGACTGCTTCCCATAGGCTGCCGCGTTCCGTTCTGCGTTGATCCCGTGGTCGGGGTTGGCGCAGAACAGTGTTGTGCGCCAAACCCGCCGTGAGCTCAACGCAGAACAGTCAAACTTTTTCATCGGATAGTGTTTTCGCATGACAGCAATTGCACCTGTGACCCTGCGCGGCAAGTACGTCACCCTGGAACCGTTGAGCATGGCCCATCACGACGGCCTTGTCGCAGCAGCGTCCGACGGCGAGTTGTGGGACCTGTGGTACACCACGGTTCCCCGGCCCGAGGCAATGGCGGCGGAGATCCGGAGCCGACTGGCCGCCCAGGAAGCCGGGACTGAGCTGTCCTTCACGACACGCCTCAATGACGCCGCGACGGGGGAGCCAGGACGAATCATCGGGCTGACCAGCTACTACGCCATCGACTTGAACGTTCCCCGGCTGGCCATTGGCGCCACGTGGAACGCTGCCGGTGCGCAGGGCAGTGGAACCAATCCCGACAGCAAGCGGCTCCTGCTGGCGCATGCCTTCGAGACACTCGGCTGTGCGGCCGTTGAATTTCACACGCACTGGATGAACATGCAGTCGCGAGAGGCAATCGCCCGGCTCGGCGCCAAGCAGGACGGTGTGCTCCGAGCACACCGCCGCATGGCAGACGGCTCGCTGCGGGACACCGTGGTGTTCTCCATCGTGGCTGCGGAATGGCCGCAGGTCCGCAACGGGCTCGACTACCGGCTGGCCAGGACACGATGACAGTGCCGTCCTGGGAGGGTGCCGTCAACGCCCGCCTGCTTGCGGGGGACATCTACAGGATGGGCCGCAGTGAGTGGCTCACCGAGCGTGGTTGGGAGCAGCTGTATGACGACGGCGTTCGCACAGTCATCGACCTGCGCAACCCGGGGGAGCGCAAGCGCAGGCCAAGCGACCCGGTGGTGGGCGGGGCCGCGATGGCCAGGTTCGACCTCGTGCACTCACCAACGGAGGACCCCGACGACCCGATGTACCGGGAATTGTTCCACCCCTACATGAACCATCCGGGGCTGTATGCGGACATCGTCCGGCTGTTTCCGCTGCAGGTGGCGCGGGTTTTTAAGGAGTTGGCGGCGGCGCAGGGTGCCGTGGTGATCCATTGCTCGGCCGGGCGGGACAGGACCGGGCTGATTGCCACGCTGCTGCTCGCGCTTGTGGGGCAGGCCGGGCGGGCGGCGGCGGAGGACGAGCTGGCGGCACGCGGCATTAATGAATGGCATTTGGTGGCGCCGGTGAAGCACCCCTATGAGCGCCACCTCAACCCAGGTGAGCTGGCGGAGGTGGTGCAGGGGCGTGGCCGGGCTGTCGAGGAATTTGTGGGCGGCATGGACGTGCGGGGATTCCTGCTGGGCAACGGAGTCAGCGAAGCCGAGATCGAGGAAATTATGGTGCGGAGCCGCTGATTCAGGAACTTATCTCGTTGGACCTGCGGAGACCAGCTCGGGGGCGCTCAGTGTGTGTGCCATTGCTGCAGGCGAGCCGGCGGCCGTTGCCGTGCGCATTGCAGGGGAAACAGTGATTACCTCCCCGGCCAGTTCCTCGTTGAAGACAAAGTACCTGTAGGCAAGGAAGCGGAAGATGGTGGCCAGGACCAGGCCGACCACTCCGCCGGCGATGAAGTCCGCGGTGAAGGATGTCAGTCCCAGGACGTAGCGTGAAATGACCTGGCAGGCCAGCACCATGCCTAGGCCAAACCCGTTCATGAGAAGAAACAGCGCGAATTCCTTCCAGACGCGCTCGGACTTGCGGTGACGGAAGGTCCAGTAGCGGTTGGCGAACCACGCAAACAGCGTGGCAATGATGGTTGAGACCACGCGGGCCTTGATGGTGCCTTCGGACATGGGACCATGCCAGAGGATGGTGTAGATGCCGTTGTCGATAATCCAGCCCAGGCCGCCCACGGCGCCAAACTTCAAGGCCTCGCGCCAAAGCAGGGCAACGAGGTTCATCAATCTTGTGATCACGCGCAGAGACCTTTCGGGGAACCAATGAAATGCGGCGCCGCCCCCAGTCGCCAGTGTTATGCATCACAATTTAGCATTCGAAGTCATGGAATGGCTCCAGAATTCGCCTATTGGCGGCAAATTCACAGCAAGGGCCCTTTATATGACGCGGGTGCGGCAACCAAAGGAAGCTCCCGCCGGCAATGTCAGGCCCTGCTGATGCCTCACGATGAAGGATTGTGCCATTCGCAGTTGATGGCCGGATGCAAACTTCTCTCCAGGGGGCTGCCGGCTGATCCCCGACAAGGCGGCTCGATGGCTTGCCGCCGCCGTGGTTTGTTGTGCTCTGCTTGAGGGCACGGGTACGTTGTAAAGACCACCCGCACGTACCGTGCCAATAGACTCGAGGATCCTTGCACCTGTCCAGGAAGTTCAAAAACTGGCTCTTCAACGCTCCGGGGGTCGTGGACACCGAAAGCGTTGACGGAGTTGTCCGGCGGGCCGTGCACCGTGCCGAAGGAGCAGACGGCGCCTCCGTGGAAACGCTGCTCAGCCAGTTCCGTTCCACACCGCCAACCTGGACGCACGCGGAACTTGAGGACTACCTGGTGTGTGCCTGCGTGGTTGCGGCGGAAGCCTTGGACATGACGCCCTTTGACACGCAGCTTATTGCCGCGGCTAACATGCTGCGCGGCACCGTGGTCGAGATGGACACCGGCGAGGGAAAAACACTGGTGGGGGCCCTCGTTGCAGGTGCGCATGCGCTGGCCGGCCGGCGGGTCCACGTGCTGACTGTCAACGACTACCTCGCCGGGAGGGATGCGGCCTGGATGAAGCCGTACTTCAAGGCCCTGGGCGTGGACGCCGACGCCATCACCACGCACTCCACGGCCAAGGAGCGCCAGGAGGCCTACACCTGCGGCGTCGTATACGTCTCGGTCAACGAGCTGGGTTTCGACGTGCTGCGGGACAGGACCTGCACCGAACCGGGCCAGGTCGTTTTGCAGCCCTTCGACGCCTGCATCATCGATGAAATTGATTCCGTGCTGGTTGACGAGGCCACCGTTCCCCTGGTCCTGGCCGGGCGGGCGCGCAGCGAATTGCAGGGTGTGGACGTTGCCGGTTTTGTCAGGACGCTGCGCCCCGGCACCGACTACACGGTTGAGGCCGACAAGCGCAACGTCTCCCTGACCGACACGGGCCTGCATCTCGTTGAGAAGAGGTGGCCCGACGTCGAGCTTTACTCGGCGGCAGGCACGCCACTGTTTTCCTCCATCAACGTTGCCCTGCACGCGCAGGTGCTGCTGCAGCGCGACGTTGACTACATTGTGCGTGACGGCAAGGCCGAGATTGTTTCCGATTCGCGCGGGCGCGTGGCACACCTCCAGCGCTGGCCCGACGGGCTGCAGGCCGCCGTTGAGACAAAGGAAGGGCTGAACAGGACCGAGCAGGGCGAGGTCCTTGACCAGCTCCTGGTGCGGGACCTCATCAAGGGCTTCGTCAGCGTCACGGGCATGAGCGGCACGGCCGTTGCCGTCGCGGAGTACCTGCGCACCAACTACACCCTTGACGCCGGCCGGATTCCATCCCACAAGCCGTGCATCCGCCAGGACCGCCCCGAGCAGATCTATGCCACGGGTGCCCAGCGCGATGCCGCCGTCGTGGAGGAGGCGGCAGCGGCCCACGCCACCGGGCAGCCTGTCCTCATCGGTACCCACGACGTCGCCACCTCGGAACGCTTCGCCGAACTGCTGGCCGAAAACGGCATCGAGTGCCAGGTCCTAAACGCCCGCAACGACAGCCTGGAGGCGCAGATCATTGCCGAGGCCGGGCACAAGGGAAACGTCACGGTGTCAACGCAGATGGCAGGGCGTGGTACTGACATTCTCCTGGGCGGCACGTCCGGGGAAGGCTCCCGGGCCAGCCTCGGCGCACACAGCGAGGTTGCGGGCTTGGGTGGGCTGCTTGTCATCATCGTAGGCCGCTTCTATTCGCCGCGCCTTGACGCGCAGTTGCGTGGGCGCGCCGGGCGGCAGGGCGACCCCGGCGCCAGTGTCATCTTCTCCAGCATGGAGGACCCTGCAGCCAACGGGCAGGAATCCCACGGCCTGGAGCTGCGCGATTCAGTCGCCCAGGAGACCGACGACGCCGGACGTGTCACCCGGGCTGACGTGTCCAGGCTGCTGGACAGGGCGCAGCGCCTGGCCGAACAGGAACGCTTCACCACCCAGCAAAACTCGTGGAAATACAACGAACTCATCGCCTACCAGCGCCAGGTGGTGCTGTCCGAGCGGGGCAAGGTGCTCCAGGACGCGGGCGCCGCCCTGCAGATTTTTGAAAACCTCGGGGACGACGCCGGCACGAACCTTGCGCGGTTGGCCGACCTTCGCGACGCCCTGGGGGTGGAGGAGCTGGCCCGAGTCTGTAAGGCGGTCCTGCTCTTTGAGCTTGACGCCCAGTGGAGCGACCACCTGGCTCTGCTCTCGGAGCAGCGGGCCGCGATCCACCTGCGGGCCCTTGGCCGGCAGAACCCCCTAGATGAGTACAGGCGTGAAACCATCAGGGCCTTCGACGGCTTCTTCGACAGGGTCAACGACGGCGCACTGGAGATTTTTGACGGTTTGGACATCATCGACGGAGGCGTTGATCTTGAGGCGGCAGGCATCCGCCGGGCGTCATCGACCTGGACCTACGTTGTCAACGAGGAGCCCTTCGGGAGCCAGTCGGACCAGGCTGTGAAGTGGCTGCTGAAAAAAATGGGCAAATAGCCTTCAGCCCGGCAGCGGGGGAGTGAATACTGGGACTGACTGGTCCGCAGATCCCCGAGAGGCAGGCACCATGGCCAAGCTTATTTACGCAGCAATCACATCATTGGACGGCTGCATAGAAGACAGAGACGGCAGCTTCAACTGGGCCATGCCCGACGACGAGGTCCACAGCTACGTCAACAACCTTGAAAGGGACATTGGCACCTACCTGTACGGCCGCCGGATGTACGAAACCATGAAGTACTGGGAGCCGATGTACGCAGATCCGGCCCAGACCCATGTGGCGCGCGACTATGCCGCCATCTGGCATCAGAGCCAAAAAGTGGTGTACTCCCGGAGCCTTGCGGACGTGGACACGGCCAAGACGCGCATTGAACGCACCTTTGACCCGGACGCCGTGCGGGCCATGAAGGCGGAAGCGCAGGAAAACATATCGGTGGGCGGCCCGGAGTTGGCAGCGGCTGCCTTCAAGGCCGGGCTCGTCGATGAGATCCACCTCTTCGTCTCGCCCATTGTTGTTGGCGGCGGAAAGCAGGCACTGCCGGACGGGTTCCGGACCCCGCTGGAACTGCTGGACCAGCGGAACTTTGGCAACGGCGTCGTGCATCTGCACTACCGGGTGCTTGCGGCATGACGGCGGCCGGCCGGGCTAGAGCCCCAACAGCCCCCACAGCAGCCAGCCCGAGAGTGCCGCCGAGGCTGCAATGACCACGGCAAACCCGGTGAGCCAGATGAACGACGGCGCCCCGGTCGACTGGGCAAGGATGTAGGCGTCGGAGCTGGCCAGCTGGTTGCGGCGGCCGGTGTGGACGGCCGCGACCTTGAAAAAGTCGCGCACCGAGCCGACGCCCAAGGCGATGCCCAACGCCAGCATGGCCCAGCTGACGGTCTCGGCGCTGGCAAACATGACAAGGGACTGGGCCACGGCGGCGCTCAGCAGGGCGACCACAATGCCTGTGAAGTTGCGCAGGAACAGCAGCGCCACAAGGAGCACCAGCGCACCAATGGCTGCGGCCGCCCCGGCCCAGCCTGCCGAGACAGAGCAGACAAGTGCAACGCCCACCACTGCGGGCGCCGGGTAACCCCAAAAGCCAGACCAGGTGGCGCTGAAGCCGCGCCGCCCGCTGCTGACCAGCTGGCCCGAGTGGTCAAGACCGATCTTCAGGCTGTGCACAAAACGCCCCGTCATGAGGGCCGCAAAGGCATGACCAAGTTCGTGCACAAACGTCACATAAAGCCCGAACCAGCGCCAGGTCCGGCGCGGAATGCTCAGGGCAACCGCAGCCGCGACGATGGCGAGCAGAACTGCCGGGGGGATGGTGGGCGCGTCGGTGCGGGTAAAGCCGTTCAGCAGCGCCTGCCACCAGCCGGCGGCCGCATTTCCCACTTCTTCTTGCACATTTGTCATTAGTGCAGACTAAACGATCAGGCTGGCGGGCAATGACCAGCCCGGCAGCCGTGCTGGCCTACAGGCGGCCCGTCCGTGCGCACCCGGGACGTGCGCACCCGGCCTTGCGCACCCGGGACGGCGCCGCCAGGGCAGGCAGGCACAACCACCGGTAGGATGACGAGCGTGACCGACCCTTCAGCAGCACACCGCCACTTTCAACTGACCCTGCGCAAACCGTGGCTTGGCTGGTTTCCCAAGCCGACAGTCGTCGTCGACGACCTGGCCCAGCCGACCCAATGGGGCACCCGCAGCTGGAAGGTGCCGGGCGCGGACACCGCACGGGTCACGGTTTTCCTTTTCAACCGGCTGTGGAAATTCGGCGAGGTGACGTTCACCGTGGTGCCCGGGGAATCGGAGCCGCTTGAGTACGTTGCACCGTGGCTTCCCTTCCTGCGCGGGCGGGTACGTGTCGCGCGCTGAGCCGGGCCGTCCGACGTCGTGCGTGGTGGGCAAGAGTCGGCATTCGCCCGCTCACACGGGACGCGTGTGGATGTAGGGTCGTTCCATGGTTGATATTCCGTATCCCCTGACAACGGAGCGCCTTGTCCTGCGGCGGTTCCAGGTGGAGGACCTCGACGCCTATTACGCCTACCAGCGCCTGCCGGAGACGGCCAGGTACTTATATGGCCAGGCGCGGACCTATTCGCAGTGCATGGCGCGGATTGCCATGTATGTGGACAACCCGTTTGACGGGCCTGGCGATTGGGCCACCTTTGCCGTGGAGCGTGCCTCGGCGCCGGGGCTGGTGGGTGAACTGGCCCTGAAATGGGACCCTGGCAGCAAATCGGATGAGCCAGGCGCGGCCCCCGAACGGGTGGGTGAGATCGGTTGGACTCTTGCGCCCGGGGCCCAGGGGCAGGGTTTTGCCACCGAGGCGGCCAGGGCCGTCATGGACATGGCCATCGACACGCTGGGATTCCATCGGGTGGAGGCCAGGATGGACGCCCGCAACTCCGCGTCGGCCGCCATTTGCGAAAGGCTCGGCATGCACCGCGAGGGGGTGCTGCGCGACAACATGTATCTCAAGGGCGAGTGGACTTCCGAGGCCGTTTACGCTGTGGTCCGCGACTGAAAGGCATGGCGGATCGGTCGGGCCTCTCGTACTGTGGAAAGCAAGGCCCACAGCCACCTGGCCCATAGTGCAACTACTGCGGCACTTCTCGCACCCGTGCTGGACACCGTGCCAAGCGCCGCGTTTGCCCCGTCCAACGCCCCATTGGCAATTGCAAACGGGAGTACGGCTACACGCCGCAACCAGCCTCAAGCGAGGGTCTGGCCTTCAACGGCGGGGGTGGGGGCTTTGCGCGTTGGGTCAGCGCAGCTCGGTGGCGCCGATCGCGTCCGCAAGGAAGGCGTAGTCCCAGGCGCGGGTCTTCCAGCCTTCGTACCGGCCGGAGGCCCCGCCGTGTCCGCCGTCCATCTCAATCTTCATGACGATCGGCTCAGATCCGGTTGAAACGGCGCGCAGCTCCTGCACCCACTTGGCCGGTTCGACGTAGAGCACGCGGGTGTCGTTGAAGCTCGTCACGGCCGCGATCTTCGGGTACGCCACGTCACGCACGTTCTCGTAGGGCGTGTACTCCTTCATGTACTTGTAGACCTCGGGGTCGGTGATGGGGTTGCCCCATTCCTCCCACTCGAGCGCAGACAGCGGCAGCTCAGGGTCCAAAATCGTGGTCAGGGCGTCAACGAACGGCACCTGCGCCACGACGGCAGCGTACTTTTCAGGAGCCAGGTTCGCCACGGCGCCCATCAGAAGTCCGCCGGCGGAGCCGCCCATGGCGCCAATCCGGGCGGGGTCGACCCAGCCCGACTGCGCCAGCCAGTCGGTTGCCGCAATGAAGTCGGTGAACGTGTTCTTCTTGTTCAGCTTCTTGCCGTCCTCGTACCAGTGCCGGCCCATCTCGCCGCCGCCGCGCACATGCGCAATAACGAACACCACGCCGCGGTCCAGCAGGGAGAGCCTCGGCACGCCGAAGCCGGGATCCATGCTGACCTCGTAGGAGCCGTAGCCGTACACGACTCCCGCGTTGGACCCGTCACGGTCCAGATCGGCCCGGCGCAGCACCGACAGCGGAACCAGCGTGCCGTCGTCGGCCGTGGCCCACTCGCGCGTCGCCACGTAGTCGGAGGAGCGGTAGCCGCCCAGAACGGGGGTTTCCTTGCGCAGCAGCAGTTCGCCCTCGGCGCCGGCGGCTGGCAGCACATAGTCGTAAACGCGCGGCGGCGTGAAGTCTGAGCTGTAGACCAGGCGGATCACGGGCGACTCAAATTCGCTCCCGCCCATCGACGCCGTGTACAGCTCCTCGTCAAAAACAGGTTCGACGGCGGGCGCCTGGTCAGCTGTTCCCAGGCCTTCCAGCGCTGTCACCTGGATGCGTTCGATGGTGTCCTTGCGCAGCGAAACCACCATGTGGGTGGCCGTCACGGAGGCACCGTTGATGCGCACGGCGTCATCGTGCGGGACAACTGTCGCCCACGCCTGTTCCGCCACCGGCTTGGCGAATTCGGCGGCGTCAACGATGGAGATCATCGAGTTGATGGCGTCACGGTCATGGGTCAGCAGGACCTTTTCGACACCATCGGCAAGGAAGGGTTCGGCGTCGTACAGGATCTCGGCGCTGCGCGGGATCAGGACCTGCAGGCCCTTTTCGGGGGCGGCGAAGTCAAGGAGGCGGGTTTCGCTGAACTCGGAGCAGCCGATGCTGATCATCAGGTGGCGGCGGTCTGCCGACTGGTCGAAGCCCGTCCACATGGCGACGTCGTCCTCCTGGTACAGGACCTCGTCATTCTCCACGGGGGTCCCCAGAATGTGGGTCTTCACCTGGTGCGGGCGCCAGGAGTCGTCGGCCAGCATGTAGTACAGCGTGGTTCCGTCGGGGGAGAACGTCAGGCCGTAGAACACGTTTTCAATGGTGTCCTCAAGCATTTCACCGGTGCGCAGGTCCTTGATGCGGACGGTGAAGAGCTCATCACCTGCGTTGTCCACGGCGTACGCGTACAAATTGCCGTCGCGTGTGACGGCGGCGCCGCCGAGTGAGAAGAAGGGCTGGCCTTCGGCCTCGACATTGCCGTCAAGGAGGATTTCCTCGCCAGCCACCTGAACGCCAGGCTCCACCAGCGGAGGGGTCCAATCGTCGATGGTGCCGTTGCTTTCCGCGCGGACGCGGCACTGGATGCCGTAGGCCTGGCCCTGAACCATGCGAGCGTAGTACCACCACCCGTCCTTGCGGCTCGGGACGGAAAGGTCGGTTTCCTGTGTGCGGTTCTTGATCTCGTTGAAGATGTCGGTCCGCAGCTGTTCCTGGCCGGCGGTGACGGCGTCAGTGTAGGCCTGCTCCGCGTTCAGGTGGGCAACGACCTCCGGGTTTTCCTTCTCCCGCAGCCACTCGTAGTTGTCCACGAACGTGTCCCCGTGGTGGGTCCTGGCGACCGGGACCTGCTTGGCGACGGGCGGTGTTGGGTGTGCCCCCGTGGTGCTGGGAATCGTGGCGGACAGGGTGGCAGCGGCGTCGGAAGTGCTCATGGAATCCACTGTATAGAGGAAGGGCCGGCCCGGCGCGGGTGTATGCCGACAGCGCAGTGCGGTCAGGGAGCACGGGCGCCCGCCATTGACCACCCTCGGATCCCGTGGAATATTTATAGAACGAACGGTCGGTATTATTGCGGCCGCTCCCGCGCGGAAGGCCGCAGCCTGTCCGCAAGCTCGCGCGAAGGGTGTGGCCATGTCAGTTCAGGCACCGCAGGCGTTCCTCATGGGCGGAGTCCGGACACCTGTTGGCAGCTACGGCGGCGCCCTTTCAAGCGTCCGGCCCGACGACCTCGCGGCCATTGCCATCAAGGGACTTCTGGCAAGAACAGGAATCGACCCTGCCTCAGTGGAGGAGGTCATCCTCGGCAATGCGAACGGCGCCGGCGAGGAAAACCGCAACGTGGCCCGCATGGCCTGGCTGTTGGCAGGATTCCCCGACTCGGTGCCGGGCATCACGGTGAACCGGCTGTGCGCCTCGGGGATGAGCGCCATCACCCAGGCAAGTCACATGATCAAGGCGGGGGCTGCGGACGTCGTGGTGGCCGGCGGCGTCGAATCCATGTCGCGGGCGCCGTGGGTCATGGCGAAACCTGAAAAGGCGTTCGCCAAGCCGGGCGCCACCTTTGACACGTCGATCGGCTGGCGCTTTGCCAACCCGAAATTCCTCTCCGGCGACCTCTCCCGCGGCGGCAAAATGACGTTCTCCATGACCGAAACCGCCGAGGAAGTGGCCCGACGCTTCAACACCTCCCGCGAGGACTGCGACGTCTTCGCGCTCCAATCGCATCGGCGGGCACTGGATGCCATCGCCGCCGGGCGCTTCGCCGGCGAAATCGTTCCCGTCGCCGTTACGGGCCGCAAGTCCAACACCGTGGTGGACACCGACGAGGGCCCGCGCCCCGGCACTACCGCCGAGACCCTGGCCGGGCTGCGTCCCGTCGTCAAAGGCGGCACCGTGGTCACGGCAGGGAATTCCTCGCCCCTGAACGACGGCGCCAGCGCCATCCTCGTCGTCTCCGAACGTGCCCTCGCCAGGTTCGGGCTGATCCCGCGCGCCCGCATCATCGACGGCACATCCGCGGGCGTTGCCCCGGAAGTCATGGGCATGGGCCCCGTCGCCGCCACACGCAAGCTCCTCGGGCGGCAGGGGGTCGGCGTGAACAGGCTGGCCGCCGTCGAACTTAATGAAGCGTTCGCTTCGCAGTCGCTGGCGTGCATCGCCGAACTCGGCCTGGACCCGGGGACCGTCAACCTCGACGGCGGCGCCATCGCCCTGGGCCACCCGTTGGGCTCCTCCGGCTCGCGGATCGTCATCACGTTGTTGGGCCGGCTTGAGCGCGAATCACCCGGCGGAATGGGCCTGGCCACCATGTGCGTCGGCGTGGGCCAGGGCGCCGCGCTGCTGGTGGAGGCGCTGTGACGCACGACGCCGGACACCCCCTCCGGCCCGCTTCCTTCACCACGCTGCTGGTCACCAGCGCGGCGGACAGGGTCGCCGTCCGGCTCAACCGTCCCGAGGTGCGCAACGCCATCGACGCCCGCATGGTTGCGGAGCTGCACGCCGTGTGCGAAATGCTCGAAGCTGAGCCGAAGGTGCTGATCCTCTCAGGCACGCCCGGGAACGAGGGCGCCGAAACCGTTGGCGTGTTTGCCTCGGGAGCCGACATCGCCGAACTGATGCAGCGGCGTCGTCAGGATGCCCTTGCAGGCATCAATTCGGGCTTGTTTGAACGCATTGCCCGGCTGCCCATGCCCGTCATTGCCGCCCTTGACGGATACGCGCTGGGCGGCGGGGCCGAGCTGGCATACGCGGCCGACTTCCGCATCGGCACCCGGGCGTTGCGCGTGGGCCAGCCTGAGACCAGCCTCGGCATCATGGCCGCCGCGGGGGCCAGCTGGCGGTTAAAAGAGCTCGTTGGCGAGCCGGTGGCCAAGGAAATGCTGCTGGCCGGACAGGTCCTGACGGGCGAGGGGGCGCTGGCCGTGGGGCTCATCACCGAGCTGGTTGAACCGTCGGGGCTGCTTGCCGCAGCCCATGCGCTCGCGGACAGGATCTGCGCCCAGGACCCGCTCGCGGTGCAGGCCACCAAGAGGGTTTTCCATGCGCCCCGGGACGCGCATCCCGGTCTGGACAACAGGGAGCAGGCGGAATTGTTTGAATCCCCGGCGAAGTTTGAGCGCATGCAGGCCTTCCTGGACAGGAGGAAGCGATGACCCCCGCCCACAACGCTCCCTCACTTTCGGTCGCTTTTTCGCCAACCCTCCCGCAGTCCGTTGGAGTGCTTGGCGGTGGGCGCATGGGTGCGGGCATCGCGCATGCCTTCCTCATGGCGGGCTGCGCCGTGACAGTGGTGGAACGTGCTGCCGACTCGGCCGCAGGGGCACGGAACCGGGTGGAAGCGGCCGTGGCCAAATCCGTTGAGAGGGGGCTTGCCGGCGGCACCAACGGGTTCCTGTCCCGGCTTGCCGTATCGACCGATTTCGCCGGCTTTGCCGCCTGCGGACTGGTTGTCGAAGCCGTGCCCGAAGTCCTGGAGATGAAGAGTTCCGCACTGCGGGCGGTGGAACAACAGCTGGCGCCGGGGGCTTTCCTGGCCACCAATACGTCCTCCCTTTCCATCACGGCACTGTCCGCCGGACTGTCCCGCCCGGAACTCTTTCTTGGCCTGCACTTCTTCAACCCGGTCCCCGCCTCGGCGCTGGTCGAGGTGGTCCTGGGTCGCCAGACCACGCCCGCCCTGGCGGCCACGGCGAAAGGTTGGGTCCAAGCGTTGGGGAAGTCCGCCGTCGTGGTCAATGATTCGCCGGGGTTTGCATCGTCCCGGCTGGGGGTGGCGCTTGCACTTGAGGCCATGCGCATGCTGGAGGAGGGCGTGTCCGTCGCCGCTGACATCGACGCGGCCATGGTGCTCGGCTACAGGCACCAGACGGGGCCGCTGCGCACCACAGACCTTGTGGGCCTGGACGTGCGCCTGGAGATTGCGGAGTACCTGGCGGCAACGCTGGGGCAGAGGTTCGCACCGCCGCAGATCCTGCGCGACAAGGTGGCCCGCGGCGAACTGGGGCGCAAGAGCGGCCGCGGATTTTTCGACTGGGACTGAGACGGCGGGAACGCCGGAAACGGACACGAAGGAAGGGATGGTTTGGCCATGGAAACCGCAAAGAAGACGGCGTTTGTGCCCAGCTATGTGCAGGACTCATGGTGGGAACCGGACGACGGCGTCCGCGGCACCGATGCACGGGACGCCAGCACGGGGGAGGTGCTGGCCCGCGTGTCCTCTGAAGGCCTTGACCTTGCCGCCGCAGTAGCCCACGCGAGGACAGTGGGCCAGGGCGAACTCGGCAGGCTGAGCCTGCATGAGCGGGCCCTGAAACTGCGCGAGCTGGCCGGTTACCTCAACGGCCGCCGCGAGGAACTGTATGAAATCTCCGCCCGGACGGGAGCCACACGCACCGATTCCATGGTCGACATCGACGGCGGCATCGGCGTGCTGTTCACGTTTTCCTCCAAGGGCCGGCGCGAACTGCCCAACTCCAACATCATCGTGGAAGGTCCCGTGGAGGTGCTGAGCAAGGATGGGTCATTCGTCGGCGAGCACATCTACACCCGAATCCCCGGCGTTGCAGTGCAGGTCAACGCCTTCAACTTCCCCGTGTGGGGCATGCTTGAGAAGTTCGCGCCGGCGTTCATTGCGGGCGTGCCAACCCTCGTCAAACCGGCCACACCCGGAGTCGAACTGGCCGCCGCCACGGTGCGCGCCATGGTCGAGTCCGGGATCCTGCCGCCAGGCTCGCTCCAGCTTGTTTCAGGGTCGGCGCGCACGCTCCTGGACGTGCTCGACCACCGGGACATGGTCTCCTTCACAGGGTCTGCCAGCACCGCCAAGTTGCTGCGTGCACACCCGAATGTGGTTGGCGGCGGCGTCCGCTTCAGTGCCGAAACAGACTCGCTCAACGCCGCAATCCTTGGCCCCGACGCCGTCCCCGGCACCCCTGAATTCGACGCGTTCATCAGGTCTGTCGTCACCGAAATGACAGTCAAGGCCGGGCAAAAGTGCACCGCGATTCGCCGCGCCATCGTCCCCGACGGGCTGAAGCATGCCGTCATTGACGCCATCGGTGCCCGGCTGGCCGAGCGCGTGGTGGTCGGTGACCCGCGTGCCGACGGCGTCACGATGGGCGCGCTCGCATCGCTGGAACAGCTTGCCGACGTCCGCGCCGCGGTCAACGCCATGCTCTCTGCCGGCGGGGAACTTGCGTGGGGAACCCTCGATGCGCCGCGGGTGACGGGCGAGGACGCGCACGGCGTCGAGCACGGGGCGTTCATGTCCCCGGTGCTCCTGGACTGGTTCGATTCCAACGCCCCCGCCGTCCACGCACTTGAGGCCTTCGGACCGGTGTGCGGCGTGCTCGGTTTTTCCACGCACGACGGCGGCGCCTCCGAGGCTGTCCGGCTCGCTACGCTGGGGGCCGGGTCCCTGGTGGCGACGGTGTGCACGAACGATCCCGATTTTGTGCGGGACGTGGTGACGGGAATTGCCGCCCACCACGGCAGGGTGCTGGTGCTCAACCGGGAGGACGCACGCTCATCCACAGGTCACGGGGCACCGGTGCCGCAGCTGGTGCACGGCGGGCCGGGGCGGGCAGGGGGAGGGGAGGAGCTCGGCGGCGTACGGTCGGTCAAACACCACATGCAGCGCACGGCGATCCAGGGTTCGCCGAACATGCTCACGGCCGTTACAGGTGTGTGGCATGCGGGCGCGGACAGGGTCATCGCCGGGGATCCAACCTTTGGCGGTGTGGCCGGGGCGGTGCATCCGTTCAGGAAGTCGCTCGCGGAGCTGCACATTGGCGATGCGTTTGCGTCCGGGCTGCGGCGGGTGGCCCTTGAAGACATCACGGCTTTTGCGCAGAGCACGGGCGACACCTTCTACGCCCACACGGACGAGGCCGCGGCCGCGAAGAACCCGTTCTTCCCCGGCATCGTCGCGCACGGGTACCTGCTGGTGTCGTGGGCTGCAGGATTGTTCGTGGAGCCCGCACCCGGTCCGGTGCTGGCCAACTACGGGCTGGAAAACCTCCGTTTCCTCACACCGGTCGCGGCCGGGGACTCCATCCGCGTGACCCTGACGGCCAAGCAAATCACCCCGCGCGTGACCGACAACTACGGCGAGGTCTGCTGGGACACCGTCCTGCACAATCAAAACGGCGAGGTTGTTGCCACTTACGACGTCCTGACCCTCGTGGAGAAGGTGGAAACGCTCTACAAGTGACCCGCCGCCGCGGCCACCTCCCCGCCGCCGCGGCCCTCCAACCATCGGGAGCGCTACGCAGAGCCGGTGAATTACCGCTCCTTGACGTCCACAAGGTTGTCGTAGAAGCAGACGTAGCCAGCCATCTCGGCGGCCGGGGCCAGCGGGTTCACGTAGCTCCAGGCCACGTCGCCGCCCGCATCGTCGCCGCCCGCATCAGTGCGTGCCAGGCGCCAGTAGCTCGCCGTGCCCTTGTACGGGCAGAGGGTTGCGGAATCCGTTGCAACAAGGGCATCCCAATTGACGTCTGTCGGCGGGAGGTAAATCCGCTCGTCCATGCCTGTCTCAAACACCATGATCGGCGTCGTGGACTCGGCCAGTACGTTGCGGCTGGAGGAGACGAGCACATGCCGTGAGCTGTGGCGGATGTCGACGCGGTGGAAGGGGTCGCGCGGGTGGGACTGGACGGCGTCGTCCTCCTCGAACCAGTCAAACGCGCCAGGATCGAACGCCACATAGCCCTCGAGGTCCGGGTCATCGAGGCGGAAGGCGGCACCGGCCGCGGTCTGCCCCCCTGCCGAGACATCCAGCGCCATCCCCGGCGCACTGTGCCGGCTAAAGGGTATGCCCGGATGCAGCATGGGCGGTATGTCCCCGCCTCGAACCGCAGTTTCGGCCGGGCTCAAAACGCTGACGACGCCGTCAGTCGGCACCGCATAACAGGGCACCACCCGCCGGGGTTCCCACACGACGACTGCCTGCCGGGAGTCGAGCACGGGGACGCCGTCGAGCAGTGCCCGAATGTGCTTGGTGGTGGGTTCATAGCGAAGTTCGCGGGACAACCCCTTGAGGGCGTCGGAGATTTTGGTGGCCATTCCTCAAGCGTGCGCCGTCAGGGAGGGTTTGTCGAGAGTGCCGGCGCCGGCGGGAAGGCACGGAAGGGCGCCGCAAGAGGATTACCGGCGCAGGCCCTGGAAGGACATGGCGATGACGTCGTCGGCCAGCTTTTTGGCCGACAGGTGGCCGCCGGGTTTGTACCACTCGACGATTGAATTGATGGTGCCGAACAGCAACCGGGTGATGGTCGCGGCCGCAATGTCTGCGCGCAAGGTGCCGTCCTTCTGGGCCGTTGACACCAACTTGGTGATGGTGCTGTCAAAGGCCCGGCGCCGTGCCAGCGCGTCCCTTTCCATCTCCGTGTTTCCACGCAAACGCAGCAGCAGGGTGACAAAGGGGAGGCGGTCCACGAGCACCGCGATGGTTTCCCTGAGTACAAACTCGAGGCGGGCATCGGGCGCCCCCGACGTTGCGCCCTCGAGTGTCAGGACGTTTTCCAGATCGCCAAGGGCCTCCTCCAGGGCGAGCCGCAGCAGGTCTTCCTTGGACGGGACATGGTGGTAAATGGCCGACTTGGAGATGCCCAGGTGCTCGGCGAGGATCCCCATGGAGGTTGCCTCGTAGCCGTGCTTGTTGAACACGTCGACGGAAATCCGCAGCACCGAGTGCTGGTCGTATCCCGGCCTGCCCCGTTTGGCGGGAGGGGTATGCGTGGCGGCGGAGTTGGGCATGGTTCCTAGTTTCTCACGGGCTCCCGAAAGGTCCGGCCAGCGGGTCAGGGCTTGGGTCGGTTGTCGTAGATGCGGCGCAGCTTACCGTTGGAGCGTGCAAGTGTGCCGGGTTCGACGACGTCGACGGTGCAGGAGGAGCCGATGTGCGCCTTGACCTGCGCCACGAGGTTTGCCGCGGCGGCGGCTCGGTCCGCCGCGGTCGTGTTTTCGCGCGGTTCAATGTGGATTGTCAGCTCGTCGAGGCGCCCTGGGCGGGTCAGCTCCAGCTGGAAGTGCGGGCTCAGTGCCGGGATCCGCAGCGCGATTTCCTCAATTTGCGACGGGAACATGTTCACCCCGCGCAAGATGATCATGTCGTCGCTGCGCCCGGAGATGCGCGCCATCCTGCGCATGGCCGGGCGTGCCGTGCCGGGCAGCAGGCAGGAGAGGTCCTGGGTGCGGTACCTGATGATGGGCAGCGCCTCCTTGGTCAGCGAGGTGAACACCAGCTCGCCCTTCTCGCCGTCGGGCAGCACGGTTGCGTGGTCAAAGGGGTCGATGATCTCAGGGATGAAGTGGTCCTCCCATACGTGGTTTCCGTCTTTGGTCTCCACGCATTCCCCGGCCACGCCGGGCCCCATGACCTCTGACAGCCCGTAAATGTCGCAGGCGTCAAGGCCCATGCCCGTTTCCAGCTCCTGGCGCATTTCCTCCGTCCACGGCTCGGCCCCGCACACCGCAAACTTCAGCGAGGTGGCCCGCGGGTCAATGCCCTGGTGCGCCATGGCGTCCATGATGGTCAGCAGGTAGGTGGGTGTGCACATGATGGCGTCGGGCTCGAAGTCGAGGATCAGCTGGATCTGTTTCTCCGTCTGCCCGCCGGACATGGGGATGACGGTGGTGCCCAGCGCCTCTGCCCCGTAGTGCGCGCCCAGGCCGCCGGTGAACAGGCCGTAGCCGTAGGCGTTGTGGACCAACATGCCGGGGCGGACACCGGAGGCCCGCATCGACCTGGCCACGAGCGACGCCCACATGGTGAGGTCATTTTTTGTGTACCCCACCACCGTGGGACGGCCGGTGGTGCCCGAGCTGGCATGGATGCGGACCACCTCGGACTGCGGCACGGCAAACATGCCAAACGGATACTCCCGGCGCAGGTCTTCCTTGGTGGTGTACGGAAACTTCGCCAGGTCCCCCAGTTCCCTGAGGTCGGATGGTTGGACGCCGGCGCCGTCGAACTTGAGTTTGTACAGGGGCACTCGGTCATAGGCCCAGGCCAGGGTGTGCCGGAGCCGGGAGAGCTGGAGTGCTTCCAGCTCGTCGCGGCCCATGAGTTCGGCGGCGTCCAGCTGGGCGGGGTTGGCTCCGTTCGGATTGTTGGTGGTGGTCATCGGGCGGACCTTTCAGCGTGGATGTTTTTTGGGATTGTCCGGCTGCGCCCGCGGAATTCGGCCACTACGGTGGGGGAGCCGCCGTCGGGGACGTCCCCGACGAAAACCTGGACGTCGTACAGGCCGCTGCGCCCCTGCTGGTGGCGCCGGTTTGCGACGGCGATGATGCGCTGGCCCGTGTGCGTTGGAGCCAGGAAATTAACGTCGACGCCGGACGCAACAGTCACGCTGTCCCCGCTGCCGTCGGCCGGGTTGCAGGCCAGGGCGAAGGCGGAGTCGGCGACGGCAAAGATCATCCCGCCGTGGGTGGTGCCAAATCCGTTCATCATTTCCGCACGCAGGGTCATGGCGATGACAGCGTGCCCGTCCCGCAGCTCAAGCACCTCGATGCCGAGCCACTCGGATGCGTTGTCGTTGAGCAGGATCGCGTGGGTGGACCCGGATCCGTCGGGCCCCGAGCCAGACCCGCCTGATTCAACCGCCGCCATGTGCGCTCCCATGTTTCCCACCGAATGTTCATTAGGTAATACCCTTGGGCGCCGCCTGTCAATGGCACCGCCTCAATGCCCCTCGGCGGGGCCGCTTGATGATTGACGGGGTGGTGGCCACGCTATATCCTGAACGAACGGTCGGTAATTAATTCTTGTGACCGAAGAGGGCTTTCGTTGAAGGAGAAGCCATGGCAAACGACCAACAGCTAGATGCTGCGGGGCAGGCCAATTTTGATGCGATCATCGCCAGGGATTCCCGGATTGAGCCGAAGGACTGGATGCCGGCGGACTACCGCCACGCGCTCGTGCGGCAGATGTCCCAGCACGCCCATTCGGAGATCATCGGCATGCAGCCTGAAGCCAACTGGATCACCCGGGCGCCAAGCCTGAAGCGCAAGGCGATCCTCATGGCGAAGGTGCAGGATGAGGCCGGGCACGGGCTATACCTGTACTCGGCCACTGAAACGCTGGGCACCCCGCGCGAGACCATGACCGAACAACTGCTGGCCGGCAAGGCCCGGTATTCGTCCATTTTCAACTATCCGGCCGTGACCTGGGCCGACATGGGCGCCATCGGCTGGATGGTCGACGGCGCTGCAATCACCAACCAGGTGCCGCTGTGCCGGGCCTCCTACGGACCGTATGCCAGGGCCATGGTGCGCATCTGCAAGGAGGAATCCTTCCACCAAAGGCAGGGCTTCGAGATCCTGTTGGAGCTCTCGCATGGCACTCCCGGGCAGAAGGCCATGGCGCAGGACGCCGTGAACCGCTGGTACGCACCGTCGCTGATGATGTTCGGCCCGCCCGACGACGATTCGCCCAATTCGCGCCAGTCCATGGCCTGGAACGTCAAGCGTTTCAGCAACGACGAACTCCGCTCCCGCTTTGTGGGCATGCTCGCCGAGCAGGCCAGGGTGCTCGAACTTGAGCTGCCCGATCCCGACATCCGCCTCAACGAGGAAACGGGAAAGTGGGAGTACGGCCCGCTGGACTGGGCCGAGTTCAAGGAGGTCCTCGCCGGGCGTGGCCCCTGCAACGCCCAACGCATGGAGCGCCGCCGCGCCGCGCACGACGACGGGGCCTGGGTCCGCGAGGCCGCCGCGGCCTACGCTGCGAAACAGTCCACGGCCATGGAACCGGTTGCAGGGGAGGCGGCGTAGCCATGTGCCCCGAACCCCCTCCCGAAGCGGATGCCCCGGCCTGGCCCCTGTGGGAGGTTTTTGTCCGCTCCAACAGGGGCCTGAGCCACGTCCATGCCGGTTCGCTGCATGCACCCGACGCCTCCATGGCGCTGCGCAACGCCCGCGACCTGTACACCCGCCGCAACGAAGGCGTGTCGATCTGGGTTGTCCCCTCCGACGCCATCGCGGCCTCGGATCCCGACGCCAAGGGCTCCTTCTTCGAGTCCCCGCAGGGCAAGGACTACAGGCACGCAACGTATTACGTGAAGAGCGAAGGGGTGAAACACCTGTGATCCCATCCAGCTCCCATCACTCGCAAGCTCGCGATGGGTCCCTCGCCGCTGTGATCCCATCCAGAAACCCGACGCCGTACTCCCAAGGCGACAACTCCGCCACGGCCACGCGGATCACGCCGGGCAACGCGCTGCGGCCCGAGGACATTGCGCTCGCAGCCGCCGGCGGCACGGCACACCCCAACCAAGCCGTGGCCGAATACGCGCTCAGATTGGGGGACGACGCGCTCATCCTGGCCCAGCGCCTGGGCCATTGGATCTCCCGCGGCCCCGAACTGGAGGAAGACGTGGCGCTGGGCAACATCGCCCTTGACCAGCTCGGCCACGCACGGTCCTTCCTGACCTACGCCGGTGCGGCCTGGGGCAGGACGGAGGACGATTTGGCCTACTTCCGGCGTGAACCGGAATTCCGTTCCGCGCATCTTTTCGAACAACCCAACGGCGACTTTGCCGCCACCATCGCCCGGCAGTTCATCGCCGCCAGCTACCAATACCCCCTCTACCGCGAGCTGGGCCGCTCAAGCGATCCGATGCTGGCAGCCATCGCGGCGAAGGCCGTCAAGGAGGTCGACTACCACCTGGACCACAGCACGCAGTGGGTGCTGCGGCTGGCCGGCGGGACGGATGAATCACGCCGGCGCATGATCGCCGGGCTGGAGGCAATGTGGCCGTTTGTCGGCGAACTCTTCCAGGACGATCCGCTGACGGCCCAAATCGGGGACGCCGGCGTCGTGCCGTCCAGCCTGAGGGATGAATTTGAGCGGACCACGGAGGCCGTCCTGGCCCACGCAGGGCTGGACACGCCGGCGTCCCCCATGGCCACGGGCGGCGGGCGGCGAGGCCGGCATTCCGAACACATGGGGTACCTGCTGGCTGAAATGCAGGTCCTCGCGCGCGAGTTTCCCGGGGCCAGCTGGTGAGCGCCATGGCTGAAACGAGAACGCCGGTCGCGGAGACGAAGAAAGCGCAGGAGCAGGCGGCGTGGGAAATCGCCGCCGCCGTGTGTGATCCGGAACTGCCGGTGCTGACCATTGCGGACCTCGGCATCCTGCGCAGCGTCGGACGGGAGCAGGGCCCGGACGGACCCACGGTGCGCGTGGTGATCACGCCGACGTATTCGGGCTGCCCCGCCATGGACGTGATCCGCAGCGACCTGCATGCCGCCTTCGAGAGGGCGGGCCTGGCCGATGTCGAGGTGGTGACTGTGCTGTCGCCGGCATGGACCACGGACTGGATCAGCGAAGAAGGCAGGGCGAAACTGGCGGAGTTTGGGATCGCCCCGCCCAGCGGGACATCGCAGGCGGGTGGGCACAGCGGACCGCTCAGGCTGGCCCTGCACGTGAAATGCCCGCACTGCCAGTCGCTGAACACACACGAACGCTCCCGCTTCGGCTCCACATCCTGCAAGGCGCTCTACACGTGCCGCGACTGCAAGGAACCGTTCGACTACTTCAAGGTGTTCTGATGAGCGTCCCCGCGAACGCCTCGGCCAGGCGCAGGGTTTCCTTCCACACGCTGGCAGTGTCGGACGTGCGGCGGCTGACGGAGGACGCCATCGAGGTCACCTTTGCCGTGCCCCCGGGCCTGGCCGGCTTCTATGACTACGTGCCCGGTCAGTACGTTGCCCTGCGCGTGAAAATGCCTGACGCCGACGGGGTGCTCCGGGAATTGCGCCGCAGCTACTCCATTTGCGCCGTGCCCGTGCAGTTTGCCGACGGCAGCTCGGAATTGAAGGTCGCCATCAAGCGGGACATTGGCGGGGAATTCTCCACCTGGGCCAATGCTGAGCTGGCCGCCGGGGCCGTCATGGAGGTGATGAGCCCCATGGGCGCGTTCATCTCCCGGCACTCTGGGGATGCCCTGGGCGCCGGAATGTCCGACGCCGGGTCCCCGGCCGACGCTGACCGGCCGACTGCCGCCGGGGGTGCCTCGAGCGTGCTCAACGTCCTGAACAGCATGAACCATCCCGAGTCGCTGGGCCGGCGTGCCGGCACGTATGTGGCCATCGCCGCGGGCTCCGGCATCACACCTGTCATGGCACTGGCACGGTCGCTTCTGGCAGGAAACGAAGAGACCCGGCTCGACCTGGTTTACGCCAACAAGGCCACAATGGATGTCATGTTCCTTGAGGAACTGGCGGATCTGAAGGACAGGTACCCGCAGCGCTTCGCCCTTCACCACGTCCTCTCCCGCGAGCAACGCATTGCCCCGCTGCTCAGCGGCAGGCTTGATGCCGCGAAGCTTGAGGCGCTGTTTGACATGGCCATCCACGCGGACGACGTGGACGAATGGTTCCTGTGCGGCCCCTTCGAACTGGTGCAGCTGTGCCGCGACGTGCTCGAATCCCGCGGCGTGCCGCGCGACCTTGTCCGCTTTGAGCTGTTCACCACCGGCCCTCCGGACAGGCCCGCAGGCCAGCACGGCCGCCCCGTCCTGATCGACTCAGCCGAGGAAACCTGCAAGGTCACATTCACCCTGGACGGCCTCACCGCCGATGTCCGCAGCCCCGTCCACGCCCGCGAATCAATCCTGAATGCAGCCCTGCGCGTGCGCCCCGACGTGCCGTTCGCGTGCGCCGGAGGCGTGTGCGGAACCTGCCGGGCCAAGCTCGTTTCGGGCAGCGTGGACATGGATGAAAACTACGCGCTCGAACCGGATGAGCTGGCGGCAGGCTATGTCCTCACCTGCCAGTCCCACCCCACCACGCCGGCGGTCGCCGTCGACTACGACGGTTGAGGAGCCACCATGATTGAGCTGTCCATGGCCGACGGCGTTGCCGAAATTGTCCTGAACGCCCCCTACAAGCTGAATGCGCTCGACGGGGCCGCTCTCACCGAGCTGGATGACGCGTACGACGCCGCAGCTGCCGCCGCCACCGCGGGCACCGTCCGTGCGCTGCTCATCAGGGGAGAGGGGCGGGCGTTTTGTGCAGGCCGTGACATCGCCGGGGTGGATGGCTCCAACGACGACGCCCGCGGCTACCTCGAGGGGAAGCTGACGCCGCTGCTGCAAAAGATGGCGGCGTTTCCGGCGCCCACCTTTGCCGCCGCGCAGGGCGCCTGCCTCGGCGTGGGGCTGGGCCTGTTGATCGCCACCGACGTTGTGTACGTTGCGGAGAACGCCAAGTTTGGTTCGCCGTTTGGCAACCTGGGCGCCACGCTGGATTCCGGGGGGACGTGGCTGTTCACCGAGGCGCTCGGCGCCCACAGGACCCTGGATCTCATCTACACATCGGAGCTCATCAGCGGGGCGGAGGCCGTGTCGGCGGGGATGTTCAGCCGCGCCATGCCGGCCGGCGCCCTGCTGGATTTCACCCGCGCGGCCGCGGCCAGGGCCGCCACCGGCCCAACCCTTGCGTTCATCGCCGGCAAGGACGTGGTGGCGGGGATCCGGGGGAAGCGGCTGGGACTGTGGGACGCCGTCGTGCTTGAAAATGAAGCGCAGGTGGCGCTGTCAGCAACGGCCGACTACGCCGAGGGATTTGAGGCCTTCGCCGCCAAACGGAAGCCAGGATTCACGGGGAAGTGACGGCACCCGTGGACGCGTCGGAGCGGCGGCGGGCAACAAACGGCCATGCGATGGTCCCCGCACCGAGGATTGCGAGGATGAGTGGTTCGCCGGGGAAGTCGAACACGCGCAGGAGAACGGCGGCGGCCAGGTAGGGCAGGGCAGCCCATTTCAGCGCAGTGTGCTTGAGCCGGCTGCCCCAGGCGATGAGCATGAACGGGAAGTACAGGCTCAGTTCAAAGCGTGCGGACCACTCGACGAAGAAGAAGATGGCGGACACGACCACAAGGACGCCGGCGGCCGATATGGTTTGGCGGCGGGCTTCGGTCTTGGGCGTGAAGGACAGCAGAAGCCAGAGGGCCACGGCGCAGATGGCCGGGACCAGCGGTGCAAGGAAGAAGATGGGGGCGCTGATGGTCTCGGGGTTGCCTGAACCGAGCAGGAGCATCAACGCCGAGAGCAGCGCGCCGAGACCTGCGAGCATGAAGACCCTCCCGCTCACCGCCGGCGCCTCCTGGGCCGCGATGGCGGATTGGTCGGGAACTGGCTTGTCAGCGGGGAGAGAGGTCATGGTTCAATCGTCGCAGGTTAAACCCGGACCCGATGTCCGCCTGCCGCAGGACACGGTGACCTGCGGGGCTTCTCAGGAGACTGCGGCCCTCACCACCTCGGTGACCTTCTTCTCAACGGCCGGGCTCCACGTTTGGAGTGCGAATGACACAGGCCAGATCTCGCCGTCGTCGAGGCGTGCCGCATCCTGGAACTCGAGGCTCGAGTAGCGGGTACCGAACTTGCCCGAATTCTTAAAGCAGAAGACGACCTTTCCGTCGGCATTCGCATAGGCCGGCATCCCGTACCAGGTCTTCGGCAACAGCCCGGGGGCATTCGCCGAGACGATCACGTGGACGCGCTCGGCGAGCACGCGGTCTTCGTCCGTCATGGCCGCGATGGCGTCCAGGACGGCCTTCAGCCCGTCGGCCTTCTTGGCGCCGCCCTTTCCTTCGGCGCGCAACTCCGCGGCGCGTGCCTTCATTGCGGCGTGCTCAGCTGCCGTGAAGCCGGCAGATTGAGTTTGGGTGGTTTCCTCGGACATGGCTGGCGTTCCCTTCATGGTCTGCGGGGCTGGATTCCGCCGCTATCTATGAACAGGCTATGCCCGGCTGCGCGTTGGCGCTTCTCCATCCCTGCTCAGATTGCGATGCGCGGGGCGTGGGCCGGCTGCGAGTCACGCGTGCAGGTCGAACCCCTACGGTTGTATCGGTCGTTTCAGGAGCGGGTGCTCGAAGGTGTCGGTGTTGATTCAGTGCCAGAAATCAGCAAGCTCTCCGGCGAGGACCTTGCCCTGCTCATAACCGGCCCGGGCAGCAGGCGGGCGTGTGGACGGGTTCATCAGATTGGTGCCGAAGGCATTGAGGGATTCGGCGTCAGGCACGATGGTTTCGACCCGGCTGCCGCCAGCACGGAGTTCCTGGACCTGCGCTGCAAGCTGCAAACCCCAGCCCAGCGGGTGCCGCGTTCTGCCACCGAGGGGCGACAGGACCAGCACCCGCCCGCAACCTGCGGCAAGGTCGGCATTCTCGTTGCGTCGGTAGCCGCCGTCTATGAATCGGTGCTCGCCGATCCGGTAGGCGATGGAACTTGAACAGCTGGCAGCGATGGCGTCAGCCAAATCCACTCCGCTGCTGCTGTCGAACATGACAGGTTCGCCGGTGCGGGCATCGACAGCCGTCATGAGAACCCTCCGTTGCGGCCACAGCTGGCTGGGCAGCCGCGAGGCAACGGTGGCGCGCCACCGTGTTGACCAGGAACCAGCCGAGGACCCATCCGCCTCAAGCGCCCAGGCGCCGATTCGCCTGCGCATGTCAGGTGCATCCGCGGCTGCAGCGATGATCCTGCTCGTCGCTTCCATGGGGTCCACCGCCGGCCGAGGTGGCATGCCGCCCCGGTCGGATCCGGGCGGACGGGTCCTCGTCGTGGGTGCGGCGGCGAGGATGTCGGCAAACAGTTGTGACGGGCTCGCGCCGGCGATTTGTGCTGCGGCAGTTGAGCCGGCCGACGTGCCGATGCTCAGATCGGCTTCGGTGGCATCCATCCCGGCATCAAAGAGGCCGGCGATGACGCCGATCAGCCATGCGTTGCCTGCCGATCCGCCTCCGCCAAGGACCAGTGCCCGGTCGTGAGCGGCGGGTGCCGGCATTGTGGATTGGGGCTGATTCAGCCCGGACCCCGGCTGGCCGGTGGCCGTCGTCGAGGTGAAGTGCAGGGTGGAAAAAGGTGTTGTGTTCATGGGAGTCGACTTTCTCGAAGTGCCTGTTCGGCGCTCCCCCTGGCGACTGCTTAGTCGCGCGATCGTGGACTGCAGGGAGCGCCCATTGCGGATACTGCGTTCATGGGTCTCACCTCCTGCCGATTGATCACGATTAACAAAAAAATTATCACGACGCCGGCGCGGTGCGCAAGCATTCGCAGCGCCGGTGGTGGGTAGGGGCAAAGTGTCCAGAGGCGCCCGCACCGCGCCAGCCGGGAACCGTTCAGCGGGTGTCGAGATCCTCAAAAATCAGGAATGTCTGCGTATCCAGCACGCCGGCCATTGACTGCAGCTTGTCAAAGACCACCCGGCGCAGCCCCTGGTTGTCCTCGGCCCGCACCAGCAAAATCACGTCAAAGTCTCCGCCGACCAGCGCGATGTGTGCTACCTCCGGGATGGCCCGCAGTTCCTCGCGCAGTTCCCGCCAGGAATGCTGGCTCACTTTCAGCGTCACGTAGGCGGATGACTTCAGCCCAGCCTTCACAGGATCCACCAGGGCCGTGAACTTGGTCAGCACCCCCGTGGAGGTGAGCCGGGAAATCCGCGCGTAGGCGTGGGCGCGTGAGACGTGCACGTTCTCGGCCACGGTGCTCACCGACATCCGCCCGTCACGTGTGAGTTCGGCAATGATTCGCCGGTCCACGTCATCCAGCGGGACGGGGCTGTTCCCCTCCATGTCCCTCCTGTGCGCAGCTGGCTGGCGGGCGCCGTTGATAGTCGACGCCGAGACAACCTGGGCGGGCAGCGCGCCTCCGCGGTGGTTGTGTCTTCCAGACTAGAGATACCGGGCCAAAAGTTCCAGAGTTTTCCCGGTTTGTGGCGACGTTCGGCGGCCAAATCCATACTGAAATGGACGGAACATCTTTTTCGCTGATTGTCAGCGGCGGGCCCGTGCCGCAACCGGCGTGCCTGCCATCGCTTCCGAGGAGGAGTGGGCGCCCATGACGAGCCATCCGGAATTTTTGGAACAGACGGGAAACGCGGTCCCGACTTCCGGGGTCCCGGCCTCAGCGCACCAGGCCTCCGCGAACCAGGGAAATTACCTGATTCCCTCCGCGACGCCCGTGCAGTTGATAACCCCCGACGGCACGGCGGGCACAGGGGGGAAGTACAAGGAAGGCTATGCCCTTCCCACCGCGGAAACCCTGCTCGCCGGCTACGGGCAGCTGGTGCTTGGCCGGCGGATCAATGAGCAGGCCGGTGCGCTGGTGCGGCAGGGGCGGATGGCGGTGTATCCGTCGTCGTACGGGCAGGAAGCCTGCCAAGTGGCAGCCTACATGGCCCTGCGCCGCAGCGACTGGCTGTTCGCGACGTACCGGGACACCGTCGCGGTCATGGGCCGCGGCGTGACACCCATGGAAGCCTTTGAATCGCTGCGCGGGGACTGGCACAGCGGATTCGACCCGCACCACTACAACACGGCGCTGCCCACCACGCCGCTGGCCACGCAGCTTCTGCACGCTGTCGGCGTCGCCCATGCGGCCAAGCTGCGCGGCGAGGACACCGTGGTGCTGGCGCTGTGCGGGGACGGCGCAACCAGCGAGGGTGACTTCCACGAAGCCCTGAACTTCGCCGCCGTCTTCCACGTCCCGGCCGTTTTTCTGATCCAAAACAACCAGTACGCCATCTCCGTGCCCCTCATCCACCAGTCGGTGGCGCCGTCGTTGGCCCACAAGGGGATCGGCTACGGCATGCCGGGGGAGCGCGTCGACGGCAACGATCTCGCCGCATTGCTGGCGGTCCTGGGCAGTGCAGTGGAACGTGCCCGCAACGGCGGCGGTCCGGCGCTGGTCGAGGCGCACACCTACAGGATGGAAGCGCACACCAACGCCGACGACTCCATCCGCTACCGCACAGCCGAGGAGGTGGCCCGGTGGGTGCCCAGGGACCCCCTGCTGCGCCTGAAGAAATACCTGCACGACGCCGGGCACCTGGGTTCCGCCGAAGCCGACGGTTTCGCTGCGGCTGCCGAAACGGTGGCCCGGCAGCTGAGGGACGGGCTGAACGCGCAGACGGCCCCTGACCCGTTGGACATGTTCAGGTTCGTGTACAGCGAGCCGACACCGCAGCTGCGAGAACAAAGCCGGATGCTGGCCGCCGAACTCGCCGCCGCAGCAGCAACAGGAGAAGGAGGGACGCCATGACTGCACCATCCCTCCTGAACCACGCCGACCTTGCAGGGGTTCAGGAGCTCACCTTCGCGAAGGCACTCACCCTGGCCCTGCGGGACGCCATGGAAGCCGACCCGTCGGTGCTTGTCTTTGGCGAGGACGTGGGGACGCTCGGCGGGGTGTTCCGGGTGACCGACGGGCTGACGGCAAGGTTTGGTGAGGAACGCTGCTTTGACACGCCGCTGGCCGAATCGGGCATTGTCGGCATGGCGACGGGCATGGCCATGAACGGTATGCGCCCCGTGGTGGAAATGCAGTTCGACGCCTTTGCCTACCCGGCGTTCGAGCAGATCGTCAGTCACGTCGCCAAGATGGGCAACCGCACGCGTGGGCGCCTCCGCCTGCCCATGGTCATCCGCATCCCCTACGCCGGAGGCATCGGGGGAGTGGAACACCACTGCGATTCCTCGGAAGGCTACTACGCCCACACCCCGGGACTGACCGTCCTCACGCCGTCGAACGTCCAGGACGCCTACGTGTTGCTGCGCGATGCCATTGCGCTCCCGGACCCCGTGGTGTTCATGGAGCCCAAGAAGCTGTATTTCTCCAAGGCTGTGGTCGACCTCGACGCGCTGCGTGCCAGGTACACCTGCGCCGCAGAGCGCGGCGGGGCCGATGCCGTGCCAACCACCATTGGGCACGCGGAGGTTGTCCGTGACGGCACCGACGCCACGCTCATCGCCTACGGCCCGTCGGTGGCGCCCGCGCTCGCAGCCGCCGAGACTGCCGCAGCCGAAGGCCGCTCACTCCAGGTGGTCGACGTGCGTTCCCTCGTCCCGTTCGACGACGAAACCATCACTGGCGCCGTCAGATCCACCGGGCGGGCAGTAGTCATCGCCGAGGCGCCCGGATTTGCCTCGATGGCCGCAGAGATTGCAGCGCGCATCCAGGAACGCTGCTTCCACTCGCTTGCCGCACCTGTGCTGCGCGTGACGGGGTTCGACATCCCCTACCCGGCGCCAAAACTCGAAAAACACTACCTGCCCGGCGTCGATCGAATCCTCGATGCCGTCGACAGGCTCCAATGGGAGGAATCATGAGCGCGGAAGCTCGAACACGGACTGAAGGGAGCGCGCAGGTCTTCCTGCTGCCCGATCTGGGCGAGGGACTCGTCGAGGCCGAACTGGTCTCCTGGCTGGTGGCCGTGGGCGAGACCGTGCACATCGACCAGCCCATCGCCGAGGTGGAAACCGCCAAGTCGGCAGTGGAGGTGCCGTCGCCCTTCGAAGGGATTGTTGCCACGCTGCACGGAGCCCAGGGCGACACCCTCGAGGTCGGCAAGCCCCTGATAACGATCACGACGGCGGCCGGGGAGCCTGCCGAAACTTTATCCACGGCCGAACCGACCGAAGCTCCGGAGCCCGCCGGTTCCGGGCATGTGCTGATCGGCTACGGAACGACGGCCCAGCACAGCCCCGGCCGCAACCGGCCACCCGTTCGCCAGGCGCCCCTGGTCGCTTCCCCGCTGGTGCGGAAACTTGCCCAGGAGCACGGGATCGCGCTCGCGGACATCCATGGATCCGGCAGCGGGGGGCTGATCCTGAAGGTGGATGTTGAGGCGGCCATGCAGGACGGGGCGGCACCGAAACATCCGGTCGATGCTGTGCCGGAAACCGTCGCTTCCGCGCCTGCGCAACCACGGCCGGAGCCGGGCGATATGGCGGCGGAGGTGGGCGGCGTTGTCGATCAACGGACAGGCCTGCCGGTGCTGGCAAGGACACCCCTGACAGGGCTGAGGAAGGCAGCGGCCGCGGCACTTGTGCGCAGCCGCCGCGAGATTCCGGACGCCACGGTGTGGGTGGACGTCGATGCTACCGCGTTGCTTGAGTTGCGCCGCGGGCTGCAGGAAAAGGGTTCGGCGCCCGGACTCGTGGCCTTCGTTGCACGGTTCGTGACTGCGGGGCTGGGCGTCTTTGATGCGCTGAACATGCAGCTGGACACCCGCGACGGGCAGGACTCACTCGTGGAGTTTGGCGGCATCAACCTTGGCTTTGCAACGCAGACCGAGCGGGGCCTGGTGGTGCCGGTGCTCCGCAATGCGCAGGGGAGGAGCGCAAGGGAGCTCGACGCCGCCATCCACGCGCTCACGGATCGGGCCCGCAGCGGCCACGCCGGTCCTGCGGAGCTGGCTGGCGGCACGTTCACCATCAACAATTACGGCGTGCTGGGCGTTGACGGGTCGGCCGCCATCATCAATCACCCTGAAGCGGCGATGCTGGGACTGGGGCGCATCGTGGACAAGCCGTGGGTGGTTGAGGGGGAGCTGTGCGTGCGGAAGATGACTGAGCTGACCTTGGCGTTTGACCATCGCGTCTGCGACGGGGCCGTGGCCGCAGGCTTCCTGCGCTTCGTGGCCGACGCCATGGAGGACCCCGCCTCGGCGCTCGCCGACCTCTGAACATCGGGCGCTTATGCTGGGGCATGCGGCCGCACCGGCCGCCCCGGATTGGAGAGCCCATGGCGGCGCAGGACCTTCACGCGTGGCTTCCCCTCGGCGGAGGCAGCTTCGTGTTGCGCAGCAGTGAGGCCCGTGCACTTGTCAACATTGGGCTGGTGGTGGGGTCAGAACGCGCCTTGGTGGTGGACACCGGCTGCGGGCCGCGCCATGCCTGCGGGATTCTGGCCGCCGTGCGCACAGTGACGGACCTGCCGTTGGTGGTCGTGAACACGCATGCGCACTGGGACCACTTCTTTGGCAACGCCGTCTTCCAGCGCGACGGCGATAGGTTTGCCGGTTTCGGGCGCCACAGCGGCACCGAGTTTTGGGCGCACGCCGCCGCCGCGCGGGCCATGGCTGCAACGGGGGAGTCGCAACGCAAGGACGTTGCAGGGCCGGAACCTGAAATGGCTGCGGGCCGAGGGGACTGCACCGAAATTGTCGTACCCACCCGCCTGGTGGATGCGGGTCCCGTGATCCTGGACCTTGGCGGCTTGGCTGTTGAGTTGTTCAGCTTGGGACCCGGCCACACCGACGGGGACCTCATGGTGGGCGCACCCGGCGTGTTGTTCGCCGGGGACGTGCTGGAGGAAGGGGCCGAGCCGTCGGTCGAGCCCGAGTCCTCGGTGGAAGGCTGGGTTGACGTACTGCACCTGCTGGCGGGCATGGGTGCCAGATACCCTGTCATGGTGCCGGGCCACGGCCGCCCCGTCGACGCCGCGTTCGCTGGGGTCCTTGCCAGCCGCCTCTCCCCGGCGTGATCTGCTGACTGACCGGGCGGTCAGTGCCGGGGTGTGTCACGGGCGTGCGGCGGCGCGGGTCTAGAGTTGAACCGGTGAGCAAGAGTGCGAATCCTTCAGACTTCAACCTGTGGTCCATTGCCATTCCGGCGTTTGGTCCATCCCTGTTGTTCGGCATCGGTGAGGGCGCCATCCTGCCCGTCATCCCGCTCAGCTCTATCGGCATGGGCTCCTCCCTTGCAGGAGCGGCCCTGGTGGTTTCCCTCATTGGCATCGGATCCCTTGTCAGCAACATCCCCGCCTCGCTCATCACGGCGAAGTTCGGCGAACGCCTGGGCATGATGGGTGCCGCGGCACTGAGCTTGCTGGCGATGCTGACCTGCGTGTATGCCCACAACCTCTGGTTTTTTGGGGCAGGTGTGTTCCTCATTGGCGCCGCGGCCGCCGTGTTCAACCTGGCCCGCCAAAGCTACCTCACGGAGGCCGTTCCCCCGCTCATGCGGGCCAGGGCCATGTCCACACTGGGCGGGGTGGGGCGGATCGGGTTGTTTGCCGGGCCGTTCATCGGCGCCCTGGTGATACACCTGGCCGGGCTCCCCGGTGCGTACTGGGTTGCGGCTGTCGCGGTCACAGCGGCTGGTGCCGTGGCCTGGTGGCTGCCAGACCTTGTCAGCGGGGACGGGGCAGTGTCATCTGGGCCGCGGCCAACGGTGGTGTCCCTTCTGTCCGCACACCGCAAGGTGTTCCTGACGGTTGGCATTGGCATCCTGCTCGTCAGCGCCGTGCGGTCCTCCCGCCAGGTGGTTGTGCCGTTGTGGGCCGACAACCTGGGGCTCAGCCCGGCCGCAACCTCGCTGATTTACGGACTTTCCGGTGCCATCGACATGCTGGTCTTCTACCCCGCCGGCAAGGTCATGGACAAAAGGGGCCGCATCGCCGTGGCCGTGCCGTCCATGGTGCTCATGGGTGCGGCCCTGTTGCTCATGCCGCTGATAACGGGTGCCGTCACGCTGATGCTGGTGGGACTGCTCATCGGATTCGGTAACGGCATTGGTTCGGGGCTGATCATGACCCTCGGAGCCGACTACTCCCCGCGCAATGGGCGGGCCCAGTTCCTTGGCATCTGGCGCTTCATGGCGGACGCAGGCGGGTCAAGCGGGCCGGCCATCCTTGCCGGCCTGACAGCCGCAGTGACCTTGCCCTTTGGCATTGCCGCCACCGGCCTGTTGGGTCTGGCCGCCGCAGCGGTGCTTGGGTATTGGGTTCCCCGCAACAAAGCGTCCGCACGGTAGGCCCACCCGCAAGAAAGTTGTTGACGGCCGGGGCAGGGCACGCGAATCATGGAACCATGAGTACACACTTTGCCCCGGTGTGGCGCGCGCTGGAGGGCGTTGTCGCGTCCGGATGGGCACCGGGCCTGGTGGCCGGCATCCGGCACGGGGGAACCACCGAGTATTTTGCCACCGGCGTGCGCACCCTGGGACAGCCGCAACCCATGCGCACGGACACCCCGTTCCGGATTGCCTCGCTGTCCAGGCCGCTGGCCGGGGCGTTGGCCGCGTCAATGATTGCGGACGGCAGCCTGGCGCTGGATGACCCCGCCGACATGTGGCTGCCCGAACTCGCCTTCCCCCGCGTGCTCGCCAGCCCCGACGCCCCGCTGTCCAACACGGTTGCCGCGGAGCATGAGATCACCGTCCGCCAGCTGCTGACCCTGACCCACGGCCTGGGCCTGACCTTCGATGACACCCCGCTGGCGCAGGCCATGGCCGCGGCCGGACTGGTGCCCGGGCCGCGTCCGCCGGCCATGATGGCCGATGAGTACATGCACCGCATCGCCGCCCTGCCGTTGGCGCACCAGCCGGGCACGCGGTGGAGCTACCACACGGGCAGCGACATCCTCTCCGTCCTGCTGGCCAGGGCAGGGCAAGCTCCGCTGCGGCAAACCCTGTGGGAACGCATCGCCGGTCCCCTCGGCATGGACTCGACAGCCTTCTATGGCGACCCCGATGAACTGCCCACAGCCTATGAACCCACGACGTCGGGACTGGCCGTTTTCGATGGACCCGGGGGTTCGTTTTCGGAGCCGCCGCCGTTCGAGTCGCTTGGCGGGGGACTGGTATCCACCGTTCCCGACTACCTGTCCTTCCTTGCGGCCCTCGCCGATGACACCCTGCTTCCCGCGGAATTGCGTGCGGAAATGACACGGGACCAGTTGACAGAGGGCCAGAAGGAGGGCCTGGCCGAGATGGTCGGACCAGGTGTTTCCTGGGGTTGGCAGATATCCGTGGAGACCGGCGCACATCAAGCGTGGAGTGCCCCGGGCCGGTTCGGCTGGACGGGAGGCATGGGAACAACCGCGTATGTGGATCCCTCGAGGGACCTCATCGGCGTCCTGTTCACCCAGCGCCTCATGGCCGGTCCCACCGAGGACTTCGCCTACTTTTGGGAACCCCTGCTGGCCGCGATCGGGCCGGCCTGAGGCTACTTCCTGATAGCCAGGGAAATGTGTTTGGGATTTCCCTGGAGGGTGATTGTGGCTCTTTCGTTTGATAAGACACTGTCAGAAACGACCATGCTCGACGTGATGACGTTGTCCCCTGGATATCCATCGAACCACCCGAGTTCAGGGCCCGCCCAATAACGCGGGTTACGGCGCGGGGTCAACGCCGGTTGCGCCGTCGTACGGGAAGGGTGAGGAGCAGCGTGCCCGCAAGGGTCAGGCCGTAGCCAACCCCCACAATTTCGACCACGCCAAACAGGAGGTAGCTGACGGTGCTGTCGCTGCCGGGCCCTGAGAGCGACCGGAAGAGCAGCGCCGCGGCCACGCCGGTCAGCAGGGCCAGCACCGCGGCCATCGCCGTCCAGCCGCGGGCCGAGGCCCAGTGCATCTGGGATCCCAGCCACACGTTCCAGCGCGGACCGCTCCGCATGACCACGAGAGCCGCAAGGGCCGTCCAGAACGCCACGACGAAGAAGGCGGCCATGACGTCCGACGGGCGGTGCCACTGGTTGATGAGTGTGGAAATACCCGCCAGGACGGCGTAGCTGCCGCCCACAAAAGCGGCGGCGGGGCGCCATCGCGGTGACACCACGAGGAACACGGCGGCCGCCGCGCTGGCAGCGAGCGTGCTGTGCCCCGACGGCAGCGAGTTAAGGCTGAGGGTGTTCACGCCAAGGTCCGGACGGTCCGGCAGCCCCGACTTGATGAGTTGGGTGGAGAGGTTCGCCGCGGCCATCGCGGCAATGGCAAGGCCGGCGGCCATCCACCGGCGGCGTGCCAGGGTGACGAACAGGACAACAATCACCGCAATGACAACCGACGTGGCCGGAAGCAGGTCAAGGACCTGCGCCGCCTGGGTGCCGATCCGCCGCCGGGCCACGGCGGCCTCGACCAGGGCGGACTCGTCAATGAACTGTCCCGCGGTGGTTTTGACGAAGAATCCGTAGCTGAGCACCACGCCTGCCAAACAAATGATGGTCGCCGCCAGGAATGGCCAGGCGGCTATGCGCGCTGCAACAGGGGCATGTGGGCCCGGACGGTGGAATGCGGCGTGGGTGTTCATCGCCTCTAGGTTCCCACAGATTCATGGGAACACGCTGACCATGGGGCTACAGTGAAGGCATGTTTTCAATCCCTCCGCTGGAGCAGGTTCTTGCCGCCGCCCACGTTGTCTCCCTGCCCATGAAGGTGAAATTCCGCGGCGTGAGCGTCCGCGAGGTCATGGTCCTTGACGGTCCGGCGGGCTGGGGTGAGTTTGGTCCCTTTCTGGAGTACGACGATGAGGAGTCCGCGCGCTGGCTGGCCTCGGCCCTTGAAGCCGGCTGGCTTGGGCACCCGGATCCTGTGCGCAACCGGGTCCCGGTGAACGCGACGGTTCCGGCGGTGTCCGCCGAACAGGTGCCTTCGGTGCTGGCTGCCTTTGATGCCGTCCACACCGTGAAGATCAAGGTTGCGGAGGCAGGGCAGACCCTCGCGCAGGATGCGGCACGGGTGGGGGCCGTTCGACATTTGCTGCCCGAGGCCAAGATCCGCATCGACGCCAACGGTGGCTGGACGGTGGAGCAGGCCGTCTCCGCGCTGCGGATGCTGGGCGTGTTCGGGCTCGAGTACGCCGAACAGCCGGTCGCGAGCATTGAAAAGATGGCGGCCGTGCGCAAGGCCATGGGCGGATCGGTCCTGATTGCTGCCGACGAAAGCGTCAGGAAGGCAGCGGACCCGCTCGCCGTGGCCCGGGCGGGGGCGGCCGACCTCCTGGTCGTCAAGGCCGCGCCGCTCGGTGGTGTGCGACGGGCACTTGAGATTGTCGCCGAGGCGGGGCTGCCCGCCGTCGTGAGTTCGGCACTTGACTCATCGGTGGGCATCGGCGCCGGACTTGCGCTGGCGGCGGCACTGCCCGAGCTGCCCTACGCCTGCGGACTTGGCACGGTGTCCCTGATGGCCGCCGACGTAGCCTCGCCCAGCCTCGTGGCCGTGGACGGCGGCATGGACGTGCGCGACGTCGTGGCGGATCCCGAGCTGCTGGCCCGGTTTGCAGCCCCGGCCGAACGCCGCGATTGGTGGCTTGAGCGCCTCCGCCGCTGCCACGCCCTCCTCTGACGCCGCACCCGATCCGGCCCCCGACTCCACAGATCACGCCCTCAAAACCGCTGTTTGGGGCGTTTTAAGGGTGTGATCTGCCCACTGACCCACCGGTCAGGCGCCACCTGACCCCCAGCCCGGTTGGCTAGAGTAGGGGCGTGACTTTACTTAGCTCAATGGATGCCGCCCGCTACGTTGTCGATGCCCTGGAACGCCACGGTGTCCGCCATGTTGTGGTGGCTCCGGGATCCCGCAGCGCCCCGCTTGTGTACGCCCTGGCGGAGGCTGAAGCCGATGGCAGGCTCACAACGTACGTGCGGATTGACGAACGCGTCGCCGGATTCACGGCGCTCGGCCTCGCCCAGGGATCGGGTGCGCCGGCCGCCGTCGTGACAACGTCGGGAACAGCCGTCGGCAACCTGATGCCGGCAGTCATGGAGGCCAACCACAGCGGAACGCCGCTTGTGGTCCTATCGGCCGACCGCCCCGAAGAGCTGCGCGGCACGGGCGCAAACCAGACAACGCGGCAGTTCGACCTCTTCGGGGAGCATGTGCGCTTCGCCACCGACGTGGAGGCAGGAAGCGACCCGAGCAGCGCCGTCGCGACCGGCCTGAGCGCTGCCCGCGGACGGCTCGACGGCATCCCCGCCGGACCCGTCCAGATCAACCTTGTCTTCCGCGACCCCCTCACCCCGGCACTTGACGGCTCGGAGTGGGAACGGCTGCTGCCAGTGATTGACAGCCCCGAAGACTTCGATGCCGGGACGCCGGAACCGAGCCAGTCCCTGCCGTCGGCAGCCCAGCCTGCGGCTGCCCTCCCTGTGGGCGCACTGCCGCCGGAGGCGCTGCCGTCAAACCGCCACCGGACAGTGGTTGTCGCCGGGCACGACGCCGGTCCCGAGGCCGAACACTTTGCCCGCATGCTGGGCCTGCCGCTGCTGGCCGAGCCGTCCTCCAACGCCCGTTTCGGCCCCAACGCAGTCGGTCCCTACAGGCTGCTGCTGGAGAAGTTCGGGCCCGGCAGCGCCAACCCAATCCAGCGCGTGGTGCTCTTTGGCCGCCCGACCCTGTCGAGGCAGATCAGCGCGCTGCTCGCCGCAGAAGGCCTTGAACGCGCCCTTTTCCTGCCCAGGCCGGCGTCCTGGTTTGAGGCCGGGCGCCGCACGGAACTGGTCCTGACCCAGTGGGACCAGCTCGTCGGCTTCGCCGGGCACGGCCCCGACGGCTGGCTCAAGGCCTGGCAGGATGCGGCGGCGACGGCCGAACAGGCGCTTGACATGGTGCTGGATGAAGCACTGCCCCACGACGACGGGCTGACAGGGCCGCAGCTTGCCCGCCAACTATGGGCCAGGGCTCAGCAGGACCCCGGCAGCAATCTCATGCTGGGATCCTCAAACCCCGTCCGGGACGTCGATTTGGCGGGCCGTCCCACACCCGAGAACAACGTCACAGTCCATGCCAACCGCGGCCTGGCAGGCATCGACGGGACGGTCGCCACAGCCACCGGCCTGGCACTCGCAACGGGCGCGGCAACCCGCGTGCTGCTCGGCGACCTAACCTTCCTGCACGATTCCGGCGCCCTCACCATCGGCCCCACCGAGCTGTCCCCGCGGCTGCAGATCATCGTCCTGAACGACGGCGGCGGCGGCATTTTCTCCGTGCTTGAACACGGAACCCTGGCCCAGGCACCCAACTATGCGGCCGCCGTCGAACGCTTCTTTGGCACCCCCCACACCGTAGATCTTGGTACGTTGGCCGCCGCGCACGGCTGGGGGCACACGGTGGTGCGCACGACGGCGGAACTTGCCGGCGCACTTGCCGCACCAATTGAGGGGCGCACAGTCATCGAGGTCGCAGCAAGCCGCGGCGGCCTGCGCGGGCTCCACGCCCGAATCGCCTCCGCCTTAAACAACTAGCCCGCAGAAAACGGCGAAAATTCACGATTTTGACGTGTTTTTCGCCGTTTGCTGCGGGCCAGATTCAACGCGGCAAGCTAGAGGACGCGGCTGAGGAATTCCTGGGTCCTGTGGTGCTGCGGGTTCGCGATGATCTCGCGCGGGTTGCCCGTTTCGACCACGACTCCGCCGTCCATGAAGGTCAGGGTGTCTCCCACCTCGCGGGCAAATCCGATCTCGTGCGTCACCACGATCATGGTCATGCCCGACTTGGCCAGGTTCTTCATGACCTCAAGGACGTCGCCCACCAGTTCGGGGTCAAGGGCCGAGGTTGGCTCGTCAAAGAGCATCAACTCCGGTTCCATGGCCAGCGCCCTGGCGATGGCGACGCGCTGCTGCTGCCCGCCGGAAAGCTGCGACGGGTAGAAGTTGGCGCGGTCGCTCAAACCCACCATCTCAAGCAGTTCATGGGCCTTGAGTTTCGCGGCCGCCTTGGACTGGCGCTTGACCTGGGTCGGCGCCTCGATGACGTTTTGCAGGGCCGTCTTGTGCGGGAACAGGTTGAAGCGCTGGAACACCATGCCGATCTCGCGGCGCTGGGCCGCAATCTGCTTCGAATTCAGGTCATGCAGTTTCCCGTTGACGTCCCTGAAACCAATCAGGTCGTCGTGGACGTAAATCCTGCCGGCGCTGATGGATTCCAACAAGTTGATGCAGCGCAGGAGCGTGGACTTTCCCGAACCCGACGGGCCGATGATTACCGACACCTCACCGGGCTTTATGGTCATATCAATGCCCTTGAGCACGTGGTGTTCGCCAAAGAACTTGTGCACGCCCTGGATTTCAACGAGCGGCTTCACACCCTTGGCTGTTTGTGGTGTGCTTGCGCTGGCTTCGGTCATTGTTTCCCACCTTCAGTGGTTCCGTCCGTGGGCTCAGCCGGCTTTGTGTGGGCCGCGGCCGCGACGGCTGTTGCCTTCACGGGCGCCTTCATGATGTTATCAACGCCCTTTCCAAAGTGCCGCTCGATGAAGTACTGGCCCACCATGAGCACCGAGGTGATCAGCAGGTACCAGAAGGCGGCAACCATCAGCAGCGGGATGGGCAGGAACGTGCGGCTCGCCAGGGCATTGGTGACAAAGGTCAGGTCCAGGGTGAAAGGCACAGCCAGCACCAGGGACGTGGTTTTGAGCATGCCAATGGTTTCGTTGCCCGTGGGCGGGATGATGACGCGCATGGCCTGCGGCAGGATGATCCGCCACATGACCTTGGACCTGCGCATGCCCAGCGCCTCGGCCGCTTCCATCTGGCCGTTGTCCACGGACTTCAGCCCGGCACGGAAGATTTCGGCAAGGTAGGCGGACTCATTCAAACCAAGGCCAACAATGGCTGCCACCGTGGCATTGATGACAGTTGTCGTGTCCCAGGAGAAAAGCTCGGGCCCGAAAGGAATGCCGACGATGATCTTCGGATACAGGGCTCCGATGGTGCCCCAGAACAAGAGCTGCGTGTACACGGGGGTGCCGCGGAAGAACCACACCCATACCCATGAGACGTACCTGAACAGGGGATTGTCCGACTGGCGCATGAACGCCAACAAGATGGCCAACACAATGGCGATGACCATCGAGCTGACAGTCAGTATCAGGGTCCAGCCCACGCCCTGGATGACGAGAACGTCGAAGAGGTAGGCGGAAAACGTTCCCCAGTAGAACTTCGGGTTGGTCATCATCGACTGGATGACCATGGCGGCGACCAGAAGAATGACGGCGGCACCCACCCAGCGCCACGGATGCCGGACGGGAACCGCGTCGATCAGCTCAAGGTTTGAGTCATTGCCCATCGCGGGGCCCCGCCGGAAGCGTCCGGTCAATTTTTCGCGGCGGGGTTGAGGACTGCTTTGGTGACGGCGCCTTCAGCGTTGTTCCAGGTGTCCAGGATCTTCATGTATGAGCCATCGGCAATGAGCTTGTTCATGACCTTCTCCACAACTTGGGCGAAGGCCAGATCACCCTTGGCAATGGCGATGCCCTGCTCTGCCGAATCGTAGACGGCGCCGAGGGGTTCCAGCTGGCCGTTGGTCTTGGCCAGTGCGTTGCGGGTGATGGGGGAGTCGGCGCTCATGGCGTCAATCGTGCCGCCAACCAGGCGAGTGGTGACATCCGTCTGGTTCTTCAGCGAGACGATCGTGATCGCCGGCTTCCCTGCTGCCACACAGGCTGCGGACCGGCCTGAAACATCGGGGTCCTCCTCAACGGTGCCGGTCTGAACGCCTACTGTCTTGCCGCAAAGATTGTCCACGTTGATGCCCTTGGGGTTGCCCTTCTGCACCGCCCACAGCACGCCTGCGTTGAAGTAGCTGATGAAGTTCACGGCCTTTGACCGCTCCTGGGTGATGGTGAAGGAGGACAATCCCATGTCGTAGACGCTGCCTAGCTTGGGCAGGATGGAAGAGAAGTCGGCCGTTTGGACCTGGGCTTTTTTGCCGAGTGTTGCAGCAATGGCTTTGGCGAAGTCAACGTCGTAACCGACGGGTGTCTGGCCGTCTTTGGCAAGGAACTCGGCGGGTTCATAGGAGGTGTCTGAGCCAACGGTCAAAGTGGCCTTGTCCTTGACCGAGGCGGGCAGCAGTGCAATCAAGGCATCGTCCTTGGCTACGGAGGTGGGATCGAAGGCGGTGCCTTGCGATGCCCCTCCTGTACTGCCGGTGCCATTGTCCTGAGATGCTGATGTGCAGCCCGTCAGCGCCATTGCTGCGACGGCTGCAACCGCGGCCAGACGAACGGTCAGCTTGGTTGAGATTTGCATGGGTGTCCCTTTGATTCATGGAGAACTACATCGATAAGAAACTAGTGTAGCCCGCGGTGATTTGCATCACGGTAAACTACATTTCACTATTGAACAACTTTGCAGTGCCGCTGGCAAGGGTTGGGTGGACGAACCTACCCGTCGGTAGCGGGCCCGGGGATGCTCAGGGGTGGCGTTGCAGGTTCAGGGCCTGCAGCATGGGCCGGAATTTGGCCCATGTTTCGGCCAATTCGGCCTCGGGGTCGGAGGCCTCAACGATGCCAGCGCCCGCATAGAGACGCACCGTGTGAGCATCCTCCAGCACGGCCCCGCGCAGGGCTATTCCCCACTCGCCGTTGCCTGCCCCATCAAGCCAGCCGACGGGTCCGGCATAGGGACCGCGGTCCATTTTTTCAAGCTCCAAAATGAGCTTTCCGGCATCCTCGCGAGGTGTCCCGCACACGGCCGCGGTGGGGTGAAGGGCTTCAACCAGGGCTAGGGACGTGGGTAGATGACCGTTTGAGCTTGCCAGTTCGGCCGTCACGTCCGAAGCAAGGTGCCACACGTTCGGGAGTTCCAAAATGAAGGGTTCCGATGGAAATGACAGGTCCGTGGCGAAGGGTGCCAGTTGCCTCGTCAGTGAGCGGACGGCGAAGTCATGCTCCTGCCGCTGCTTGGTGGAACCACCCAAAACCTTGTCCGCAAAACCCGTGGAACCTTCAGGTTCGTCCTCGCGGTCAAGGGTCCCGGCCAGCACCCGGGCCTGGGCCGTGGAGCCGACAACCTTGATCAGGATTTCGGGTGTCGCGCCCACCAGGCCGCGCACCCCGTAGGTCCAGCATTCGTCGTACAGGCTTACCAATCGTTGCAGAATTGAAACCCTCTGCACCGGCTGGGGGAACGTCGCCACCACATCCCGGGCCAGGACCACCTTTTCAAGTCCGCCGTGGGCAATGACTTCCACGCCTGCCGCGACGGATTCCTTCCATTGCTCCTCGGTGAGCGCCCCTGAACGCACTGTGCCCGCAGAGGGGGCCTCCGGCGTCGAACTTTCAAAGGAAACGGAAGGGGAAGGTGCCGCGCCTGAGGCGAGCACGTCGCGCAGCAGCCCAAGTGCGGATTCGGCGGTGGGGGCACCCGCGTCCAGGGTCAGCTGGGTGAGCCAGGCGCCGCCGCCGGCAAAGCCGATCACCAGGGCGGGGACGATCAGTTCGGATGTGAAGGTGCTTGTTTTGGAGAAGGCGAACGAGCCGAACGCCATGGCACCGGTTCCGGGCATGCGCACGGAATCGTCAACCACGGCCCCGGCAAGCAGCGCCTTCCACCAGCGTTCGGCGTCGGAGAAGCGTGATGCTCCGGTGCCGTTGAAGGACGCAATTTCGCCAAATCCGAGCAGGCCCTCGCCTCGGCGCAGCCAGCATAGGGGGTCCGATGCTGGCGATGTGTTCAAAAAGCTGGCCGGCCCGGTGACGGCGAGCCCGCCCAGCATGGCCGGATCCAGTGCCAAGGTCAGGGTGCGCAGCGAACGGGTGTCCAAGGAAGCAGTCATGATGAGTCAAGATTACTCGCCCGGAAGCCCGACGCCGGTGCGGTGGCGGTGTGATGACCCACAGGCGCCGGCCACTTTGAGCGAACTGCGCCAAAGTTTGAGAGACTAAGGGGGTGAACCGTGCATCCTTGGAGAAGCGTCCGGAAGAAATTGCCGCCATGTTTGACGACGTGGCCCCCAAATACGACATCGTCAACGACGTTCTGTCCCTGGGACAGACTCGCCGGTGGCGCCATGTTGTGGTTGACGCCGTTGGGGCCGTCCCTGGCCAGCGCGTCCTTGACCTGGCCGCCGGCACAGGAACATCAAGTGAACCGTACGCCGACGCCGGCGTATCCGTGGTGGCCTGCGACTTCTCGGTCGGCATGCTGAAGGTGGGAAAACGCCGCCGCCCCGACATCGACTTCGTCGCGGGGGATGCCACCAACCTGCCGTTCGCCGACAACTCCTTCGACGCATCCACCATCTCCTTTGGGCTGCGCAATGTGATGGATCCGAAGAAGGCGCTGCGCGAGATGCTGCGCGTGACAAAGCCAGGCGGCAAGCTGGTGGTGGCCGAATTCTCGCACCCAACCTTTGCACCGTTCCGCACCGTCTACACCGAATACCTGATGCGCGCCCTGCCGCCGATCGCCAAAAAGGTTGCCTCCAACCCCGACGCCTACATCTACCTGGCCGAGTCCATCCGGGCATGGCCCAACCAGGACAAGTTGTCGCGATGGCTCACCGAGAGCGGCTGGGAATCCGTGGCATACAGGAATTTGAGCGGCGGCATTGTGGCAGTCCACCGTGCCGCCAAACCCCATCCGGCATGACCAACCGCAGCCAACCGAAGGAATTCCACCAACCGTGAAGGTACTGATCGTGGGCGCCGGCCCGGCCGGATCCACAGCGGCCTACCACCTGGCCGCCGCCGGCATCGAGGTCACCGTCCTTGAAAAGACCCGCTTCCCGCGTGAAAAGGTCTGCGGTGACGGGTTGACCCCTCGGGCTGTGCGCGAAATGCAGCTCATGGGCCTGCCGCACGACCCCGCCGAAGGATGGCGCCGAAACAAGGGCCTGCGCCTGATTGCCGGCGGGCGCCAAATCGAGGTTCCCTGGCCGGAGCTGAGCAACTTCCCCAACTATGGCCTGATCCGCACCCGCCTGGGCTTCGACGAGTCGCTCGCCGCCCATGCCCGGGCTGCCGGTGCCGTCATCCTTGAGGGCCACTCGGTCTCCACCGCCCTGACCGACGACGCCGGAACCGTCGTCGGTGCCCGGGCGTCACTTATGGACGACGAAGGCAGGAAGACGGGAGAGGTTGCGGACTTTTATGCCGACGTCGTGCTCGCAGCAGACGGTAACTCAACCCGCACGGCGCTTTCCCTCGGCCTGGCCAAGCGCGACGACCGCCCCATGGGCGTTGCGTACCGCACCTACTTTTGGTCCCCTCGCCATGACGACGACTGGATGGAGGGCTGGCTCGAACTGAACTCCCCGGACGGCAGGCAGCTTCCCGGCTACGGCTGGGTGTTCGGGGTGGGGGACGGCACCTCCAATGTTGGCCTTGGCATTTTGAATTCATCCAAGGAGTTCGGCAAGCTCGACTACCGTGCCGTGTTGCGCGGCTGGACGGCCGGCATGCCACCCGAGTGGGGTTTCACCCCTGAAAACCAGGTGGGACCCATCCGCGGGGCGGCACTGCCCATGGGCTTCAACAGGACCCCGCACTACTCCGAGGGCCTGATGCTCCTTGGCGACTCCGGCGGCATGGTCAGCCCGTTCAACGGCGAAGGAATTTCCTATGCCATGGAATCTGCCAGGTACGCGGCGGACTTCATCATCCGGGCGGCGGGAACCAACTCCGCACTGGCCGCCCGCCACGCCCTCTCCGGCTATTCCGGCTTTGTCCGCGAACAATGGGGAAGCCATTTCACCCTTGGCCGGGCCTTCGCGTCCCTCATTGGCAACCCCAACATCATGAAACTGGCGCTGCGCACGGGTATGCCGCTGCCGGTTTTGATGCGCTTTGTGGTGCGTCTGATGGCCAACCTCACGGACTCAAGCGAACGCGGTTTTGAGGATAGAGTGATTCATCTACTGGAAAAGCTGGTCCCGGCCACCAGCAACCAGGTCAATACCCGATCGTCCAAGCAACAATCCCTTCCAATAGTTAGTGTTAAGCAGTGACTACTTCCGCAAACCATAGCTGGACCCATGCTGGTCAAGGGCGTCTCGAATCACACGATCCCAACCCCAGCACCATGGCCATTGCTACAGGGCTGAAATTGCCCTCCGGATTTTCCGCCGTGGCCGAAGACCCGGATCTGGGACCCTCCATTGCCATGAGCATGGCGAAGGTGGAGAAGGTCCTGCGCGAAGCCATCGCGCATTCAGATCCGCTGGCCGACGCCACCAGCAGGCACCTGGTTGAGGCCGGCGGCAAGCGCATCCGCCCGCTGCTTGTCCTCCTTGCCGCACACCTCGGGGACCCGAACCGGAAGGAAGTGGTGCAGGCCGCCGTCGTGGTTGAACTGACGCACCTTGCCACGCTCTACCACGACGACGTCATGGATTCCGCGCCCTTCCGCCGCGGTGCGCCGACGGCCCACGAGGTGTGGGGCAACACAGTGGCCATCCTGACGGGCGACCTCATTTTTGCGCGCGCCTCCATCCTGGTTTCTGAACTGGGCGCGAAGGCCCTGGGCATTCAGGCCCGCACGTTCGAGCGACTGTGCCTCGGCCAACTGCATGAGACTGTCGGCCCGCGCGAGGACGAGGACCCGATCGAGCACTACCTCTCTGTCATCGCCGACAAGACCGGATCCCTGGTGGCCGCATCGGGCCAGCTCGGCGCGATCTTCGCCGGTGTCGACGAAGACCTCCAGGACGTCATGCTCAAATATGGCGAAAAGGTGGGCGTCGCCTTCCAGCTGGCCGACGACGTCATAGACGTCACCGGGCTCAAGCAGGTCTCGGGCAAGTCACCCGGCACCGATCTGCGCGAAGGCGTGCCGACGCTGCCCGTGTTGTTGCTGCGCAATGCAGCAGCCGCCGGCGACGCCGCTGCGGTGGCCGTGCTTGAGCTCGTTGATGGCGACCTGGCAAGCGATGAAGCCCTGGCCGAGGCGGTGGCAGGTCTACGCGGACACTCCGTCACGGCCGATTCGTGGGCCGTGGCCCGTGAGTGGTCGGATGCAGCCATTGCCGCGTTGGCCCCCATGCCCGAAGGCATCGTCAAGACCGCCTTGGTGAGCTTCGCCGAAGCCGTCGTGGATCGCGACGTCTAATTCCAGCTCCCAGCTGGGCAAAATGTGCCGCACTCTCGCGTGAGTGTCCAGTTATTGTCGTTATGGATTCGCCGTGGGCGCCAGAACGACGACAACTGGACACTCGCGCGTTGAATTGGCCACTAACTGAAGTCCTTCCGCACGTTCAGTTCTCCCAGCAGGGACCGTTTGGCCAGATTCAGTGGATCCGGCCAACCGCCCTGGACAAGCATCCGCGCCAGCTTTGTCACAGCAATGTGCCCTCCGCCCCGTAGATCATCCTTAAAGATCACAACCTGATGCCACCCCAACGACTGGGTGATGAAATCGCGGTCGCGATCCCTGGACTGCTGCTCGGGTGAAGCATGGTGTGCACCGTCGTACTCCGCGCAGGTCTTGTATTCGGGACATGCAAGGTCCGGTTCGACGCTGGGTTTCCCGGAGGCATCCTTGATCTTGAAGTTGGTTTCAAAGTCCGGGAGCGAAGACCTGTGGATGACCAGGCGGAGCCGGGTTTCCGGGGCCGAATCGACCCCAACCCGCACGAGTTCCATGACGACCTTGAGCTTGCGCATGCCCCGCGCACCCGAATGCTGGGCCAAGTAGGCTTGCAAATCCTCGAGTTCAACCATGGCGACCTTGATGCGGCCGTTATTGCGTCTGTGGCTGCAGACAAGTTGGTCGCCAATGACCACCAGCTCGTCCACGGTGAGCAGCGGCGCAATGTCCAGGAACGTCCGTGCGAAGGACGTGACGGGAACACCTCCTGAAACAACAACGTCTGACGGGCCGAGATTCAGCCTGTGCCCGGTGACGTGACGCCTTCTGGGCGCCGGGCAGCCGATAGCCCTGGACAGGTCCAGGGTCTGGATCGAATTAAACCTCTGCGGTAGATACAGGCCATGGACCTTTGCCGCGGTGATATGGCTGACCACGCTGTTGCCTGTTGCCTCGGTGTAGGGACGGCAGCTGTCAATTAAATCGCAGCCAACGTTTTTGGGGACCCTGATACCCCGGCTCGGTGTCCGAAGATCGCTGGACCTAACACGCCTGGCCGACAGTCCCGCCTTGCGGGCTTGGGCCAGGGTAAACGGGCGACGGGCAAGATGGAGTGGGAGCGGCGATGGATTCCTCATCCTTCAAGTAACTCGCAAAGCCGGCTGTTTCGGAGACAGGAAGGCAGCGTCTGGATGAATCTGTGGATAACTTTAGCGCGGGACCCCATGACCACATAAAATTGGCGGATGGGGCGGAACTGGCGTGAGTGTCCAGATAAAGTCGTTGTGGGCCCTCCGGGGACATCGAAACGACTTTATCTGAACAGTGGTGCCGGGTGTGAAGGTTCAGCGCTTGGCTGCGCCCAGCCGTGGAAGGACGAAGGGGCTTACGGCCTCTTCACTGTCGTTCCAATGAGCGTGGACGCTGAGGCGTTTGGCTTCGGCTTCGGCAGCGGTGGCCAGACCGGCGTCCTCGACACTGAGCATTACACCGCTGTGCTGGATGTTAAAGAATCGGAGCACCACCCGACGGCCATTCACATTCCACACGCAGGCCTGAACAATCGGGTCATGCCAGGGGGTGGCAGCATCACCGTACAGGGTTGTGAACTGGCGGACGAAGTCCTCAAAGCCCTGCCGCGTGACGGGGTTGTTGGTGGTCATGGAGGTGTATAGCTGCATGCTGACACTCATGAAACGGCCGTTGTAGGACGTCCAGGAAGAGGAGATCTCGCCGGGCTGTTTCGTAGAGAGTGAGTAGTGCGCCAAGGGCGACGCGGGAACGGCGTCATCCCAGCTTGCCCCCGAGGTGAACCCCAAACGCGCGAACAACGCTTTTCGTTCAGCATCTGAACGTGGCCAAATCCCCTGGACCAGCTTTTCGACGAGCCCCACAATTGCTGCCGGGCTGGGAACCAATGCGTTTAATTGCTCTTGTACGTTCATAACGTCACCGTACCGCTCCCGGACCAATATTCCCATCACTGCAAGCTGTGGACTTTCTGAGGATCAGTCCTCGTCGGTGAAAACCCAATCGAGCATGTCGAACACAAACTCGCTAAACGTGCCTTCTTCGTTGATCCATTCGCCCGTGGCGTTGTTGCGGCGCCACACGATGGGGTCCGGAACGTCGGCGTGGTCGGCCAGGATGCCCCAGGTGTAGGTCTCTTCCTCGTCCTCAAGGAACAACAGGTAGCCGTCCTGAACTTCAAGTTCTTCAGGATCCCAGAAGTAGTAGTAGGCCTCCATGAGGTCTTCGCAATTGCCCAGGGCATGCAGGAATTCGCGCAGCGCCAACGGGACGGTGATTTTCAATTCTTCAAACACGGCGTCCAGGTCCGCCAGAGCGATGCCGTCGGCTTCCTGCCACGGCTCCTGAAGGTACAGGGGAACCAGGCCGCGGAACTTTTCTACGAACATGTCAGACATTCAAATCTCCGAAAATTGGCGTGCTGTGCCCTGCGAAAATAGCTGCAGTGGTTCGCATGCGGTGCTTAATCCTTTGCCTTCAATCCTAGCCGCGACCGGGCCGGCGCGGTGTCCAGCTGCGGGCTGCCAACGGGGCATGCCAGCCGAAGCGCAGGCTCAGCATGCGGAGGGCGAAAACAACGATGGCGGCAAGGGATCCGCTCACGAGGTTCAGCCACCCCAGATGCCACAGCATCGTGGCCAGGCCCGCCCCGGCAAAGGCCGGAATGGCGTAAAGGTCCTTGGGGTCAAATACCTTGGGCACGTCGTTGGCCGTGATGTCGCGCAGGATGCCGCCGCCCACGGCCGTTGTGACGCCGAGCAGGATCGAGGCCACAGGGTTCATGCCCGCCTCCAGGGCCTTCAACGTACCGGTGATGCAGAACAGGGCCAGCCCGCCGGCGTCGAACATGAACAGCAGCCGGCCGCTGCGCTGGACATTATTCACGGTGACATACACCAACGCGGCAGCGGTCAGGGGCGGCACAAGGTAGATCTCGGTGGAGAATGCCGCAGGCGGCCCCTGGTTGAGAATGATGTCGCGCACCACGCCGCCGCCAAGGCCCACCATGGAGCCCAGCAGCACGGATCCTACGATGTCGAACCCCTTGCGTGCGGCGAGTAGGCTGCCTGAAACGGCAAAGAAAAAGACGCCCAAAAGGTCAAGGGCGAGGGCAACATCAAAGGTCATGGGCGCATTCTTCGGATCGGATCCCCGCAGTGTCAGGGCAGCGGTATCGTACGGGCTGTACGGATTGGCTTCAATTATCCGCCGTCCCGGCCCGATTTGTGGCTACGCTGGCTACATGGACGAAGCACAGCCGTCGATTCATGTTCAGGACTTCCATATGCATTTTGGTCAGAAGCGCGTCATCGAGGGGTTGTCCTTCGACGTGGCGCGCGGGGAAACCTTCGGATTCCTTGGCAGCAACGGCAGTGGAAAGACGACGACGATCAGGGCCTTGCTGGGCATCTACCGTCCCACATCGGGCATCCTCGAGATCAACGGGAAGGTGTTCAACGACGACTTTGGTGCCAGGCTCGGCTACCTTCCCGAGGAACGCGGGCTGTACAAAAAAGAGTCGGTGCTGGACGTGATGACCTACTTTGGCCGGCTCAAGGGGCTCTCCCGCCAGGGCGCACAGAACTTTTCACGGGAGTACCTTGACCGGGTCGACCTGGCTGACAAGGCAACCGTGCGCGTCGACAAGCTTTCAGGCGGCGAGCAGCAGAAGATCCAGCTCGGCGTGACCATCATGAACGAGCCCGAACTGCTGATCCTGGATGAGCCGACCAAGGGATTCGACCCCGTGAACCGGCGGCTGCTGATGGACATCATCGAGGAACGCAAGGACGCCGGGGCCACCGTCATGATGATCACCCACCAGATGGAGGAGGTCGAGCGGCTGTGCGATCGGATCATCCTGCTCAAGGATGGCCGCGCCGAGGCTTACGGGACCATTGACGAAGTCCAAAACCAGTTTGGCGGGCGGACCATCCGGCTCAAATACTCCGGCAGCCTTCCATCCTCGCCGAACTACACCGTCACACTCCGGGAGACCAACTACGCCGAACTCTCACTCGGTGATGCCGTGGATGAGGCAGATCTGCTGAAGGAACTGGTGCTGGCCGGGGTTATTGTGCGAGGTTTCGTGGCCGCCAAGCGCAGCATGGACGACATCTTCATGCAGGTCTACGGGGAAGCCGCCGCCGCGAATGCGCCAAGCACCGCGGGAGAGGTGGTTTGAGATGGCACGGCACAACCTTGGCACAGTGGTGACATTTGAATTCTTCCGCACCATTAAGAAGCGCCGTTTCTGGATTGCCACCCTCGCCATCCCCGTGCTGATAGGCATCGTGTTTACCCTGGTCTTCGCCAGCAGCGCCTCAAGCCAGTCCCAGTCAGAGGCACAAAAGAACGACAAGATCCCCTTCACCTACACCGACGCCTCCGGCCTGGTGGCCCCGGCCATTGCCAAGGCCATGGGAGGTTCCGTGGAGGCCAGCCCGGGCACCGCCGTCGAGCGGGTCAGGGACGGCGCCCTCAACGCCTATTTCATCTACCCGGCGAATATTCTTAAGGACCCCGTGCTGATCTACGGAGCAGACCACGGCATCTTCAAAAATGGCAGCTACCAGGCAGTGGCCAAGCAACTGCTGGTGCTATCGGGCCAGGAAAAGGTCGGCTCGCCCGAAGCGACGGCGGCCGTGCAGGGCAGCTTTGGCACTGACGAGCAGACGTTCAAGGACGGCCAGGTGTCCGGCGGGCTGGACACCGTGGTGCCGCCGCTGCTGTTCCTGGTGTTGTTCTATGTGGTGCTGATCCTGTTGGCCAATCAGATGCTCGCCTCGACGCTGGAGGAAAAGAAAAACCGGGTCACCGAAATGATCCTGACAACCCTGAACCCGACGACGCTCGTGGTGGGGAAGGTCATCTCACTGTTCCTCGTCGGCGCCGTGCAGGCCCTCGTGTTTGCCACGCCCATGGTGCTGGGCTACGTGTTCTTCCGCGAGCAGCTCAACATGCCCAACTTTGACCTGTCCAACCTGCAATTTCAGTTCTGGCCCATGCTCACCGGTGCCTTGATGTTTGTTGGTGGTTTCATTCTGTTCACTGGTCTGCTTGTATCCATCGGCGCCGTCATGCCAACGGCCAAGGATGCAGGTGTCGTGTTTGGCCCTGTCATGATCATGGTCTTTATCCCGTTCTACATCGTTGCTCTGATCATCAGCGACCCCGGCAACATGATCGTGCAGGTCTTCACCTTCTTCCCGCTGACAGCGCCCATCACCGCCATGCTGCGCAACGCGTTCGGATCGCTCGCGGCGTGGGAGGCCGCCATCGTGATCGTTGAGCTGTTCGTGTTCGGGTACCTGGCGCTTCGCCTTGCGGTGCATCTTTTCCGCTATGGCTCCATTGAATACAACCGAAAACTCTCCCTGCGCATGGCTTTTACAAGGAAGAACTGAGATGCAACGGCGGGTGCTGTGGGTGGCCATCCTGGCCTCCTTCGTGGCGTTTCTCGACGGCGCGATCGTCACCGTTGCACTGCCGGCGATGACCCGGGAGCTCGGCGGCGGCATCACCACGGCGCAGTGGGTGGTTGATGCCTACCTGCTGGCGCTCGGCTCGCTGATCCTGATCGCCGGTTCACTCTCGGACATGTTCGGCCGCGTGCGGATCCTGCGCGCCGGACTTCTCATCTTCGGGCTTGCGTCCCTTTCCTGCGCGCTAGCCCCGACGGCGCTTTTGTTGATTGTGGCGCGCGGGGTGCAGGGCGCCGGGGCCGCGCTCCTGGTGCCGAGCTCGCTGGCACTGATCACTTCCACGTTCAGTGGCGCAGCCCAGGGCAAGGCGATCGGGCGCTGGACGGCCTGGACCGGGCTGGCGTTTCTTGCCGGTCCGATCGTGGGTGGGCTGCTTGTCGAGTTCGCCTCGTGGAGGCTGATCTTCGCCATCAACGTCCTGCCCATCGCCGCAACGTTTCTGCTGCTAAAGGGGCTCGCGCTGCCGGTAGCGGGTGCCGTTGCTGCGGCGGGGCCGGCGGGTCGGGCGCGCCGGATCGATGCGGCAGGGGCGGTGCTGGCCGCCGTCGGGCTTGCAGGGACGGTGTTTGCCTTGATTGAACAGGACAGGCTGGGGTGGGGGAGCCCTGCCGTGTTCCTGCCGTTTGGAGTGGGGATAGCTTCGCTGGCGGCATTTTTGTGGTGGGAAGCCAAAACCCCGGCTCCCATGATGCCGCTTGGCCTGTTCAGGCTGCGCAACTTTGGCGTCGGCAACATTGCCACGACCTTCATTTACGCGGCACTGTCGCTGGGGCAGCTGGTGCTGATCCTGTTCCTGCAGGAGGTCGCCGGCTTCACCGCCGCGCAGGCGGGGCTCGCGTCGATGCCCGTGGCCGTGATTTCGCTGTTCCTTGCAGGTCCCTTCGGCACCCTTGCGGGGAAGTACGGGCCGCGCCTGTTCATGGCGGCCGGTCCAATGGTGGCCGGTGCGGGGTATTGGATGATGACGGCGGCGGCCCATCCGTTCAACTTTTGGTGGCAGATTTTGCCCGGCCAACTGGTGTTTGCCGTGGGGCTGTCGGTGATAGTGGCACCCCTGACGGCTGCCATTCTTGGGGCCGTTCCCAAGGAGCAGAGCGGCATTGGATCGGCGATCAACAATGCAGTGTCCCGTGTGGCCGGGTTGATTGCCGTGGCACTGATCGGGGTGATGCTCGGCGGCGTGCTTGACTATGGATCGTTCAGGCGCGTCATGGCTATCACGGCCCTGCTGTTCCTGATCGGCGGGGTGGTTTCCGCCATCGGAATCAGCAACTCGGCGGCCAGGGGGCAGCAGGCCGAGGTCCCCGGCGGCGCGTGAACCTACGTCTCTGGGGGAAACAATGGTGCCCGGTCCGCCACGGCCGTGCCGTACATTGGCTGCAAACATGCATTGCGAAAGGACTCTGAACATGACGGACGATACGGTCATGATTGCCTGCGCCCACGGCACCGGCAACGCCGCGGGGCAGGCGCGCATCAACGCCTTGCGCGCCGACATCGCCGCCCTGAGGCCCGGCCTTTCGGTTCTCGAAGCGTATGTCGACGTCCAGCAACCCGCCCTGCCCGACGTCGTTGCGGGGCTGCCAGATGGAGTCCGGGCAGTGGTGGTTCCGCTGCTGCTGACAGTCGGATTCCATGTGCGGGTGGACATTGCAGAGGCCGTCACGTCCCGACCCAACACTCTTGCCGCGGCGCCGTTGGGGCCGGATCCCCGGCTGGCGAAACTGCTGGATGAACGGTTGGGCGAGCTGCCGCCCGATTGGGGCATCGTGCTGGCCGCCGCAGGATCCTCCCGGCCCGAGGCTGCAGAACAAATTGAGGTGCTGGCGGCGGATCTGGCTGTGCGCCGCCCGGAGCCTGTGCTCGCCGCCTATGGGGCAAGCGCGCGTCCGTCGGTGCCCGAGGCCGTTGAACAGCTGCGGGCCGGTGGTGCCGCCGGGGTGGCGATCGCCTCCTATTTGCTGGCCCCCGGATACTTCCACGACCAGCTTGCACAGGCCGGGGCAGACCTCCTCGCCGAGCCGCTGCTGCCTTCCCGCTTGCTGGCCGAGCTGGCGCTTGAACACTTTGACAGGGCGGTTTCGGCGGGCCTTGCCGGCTGAGAAGGCCACCACGCACGACGCCGGACCGCCCCGCCCGGGTGGCCGGCGTCGTGCCTTCCTCCGGGAAGAACCCATGCATACCCGGGCGCGAAATGGGGCGTGTGACGAAATGTTGCCCAAGGTGAACCAGCGTTGCAATCCTGATTGGCCGGTGTGCGGCGGCACCCTACGCTCGTTTCATGACACAGACAGCTCTAGCCGGAGCGCAGGCCCCGGGCACTGAACCCGCGCCGGCGTCCACAGCGGCAGCCGCCAAACCCGTCCGCACGGCACGCCCCCGCCCGGCCGCCAAGCCGCACGGGCAGTGGAAAGTTGACGGCACGGCCCCGCTGAACGCGAACGAGGTCTGGAAGCAGGAGGACGGCGGGTTGAGCGTGCGCGAACGCATCGAGACCATTTACGCCGCGGGCGGCTTCGACAGCATCGAGAAGACGGATCTGCACGGCCGTTTCCGCTGGTGGGGCCTGTACACCCAGCGCAAGCAGGGGATCGACGGCGGCAAGACTGCCACGCTTGAGCCGCACGAACTTGAGGACAAGTACTTCATGCTGCGGGTCCGCATCGACGGCGGCGCCCTGACCACCGAACAGCTGCGTGTCATCGGCCAGATTTCAACCGACTTTGGCCGCGATACTGCGGACCTGACCGACAGGCAGAACGTCCAGCTTCACTGGGTGCGCGTTGAGGACGTACCGGAGATCTGGAACCGTCTCGAGGCTGCGGGCCTGTCAACCACCGAGGCCTGCGGCGATGTGCCACGCGTGATCCTTGGCTCCCCGGTTGCCGGCATTGCCAAGGACGAGATCATCGATCCCACACCCTTGATCCAGGAGGTCAGCGCCCGTTTCATCGGCGATCCGGAGCTGGCCAACCTGCCGCGCAAGTTCAAGACGGCCATTACGGGCCATCCGTCGCAGGACGTGGTGCACGAGATCAACGACTTCGCCCTGGTTGGCGTCATCCATCCCGAATTGGGCGCCGGCTACGATCTCTGGGTAGGTGGCGGGCTGTCCACCAACCCGCGCCTGGCCGAACGCCTCGGCGTGTTTGTCGCACCCGAGGTTGCCGCCGAAGTCTGGCTCGGCGTCACGAGCATCTTCCGCGACTACGGCTACCGGCGCATGCGCACCAAGGCCAGATTGAAGTTCCTGCTGGCCGACTGGGGCACCGCCAAGTTCCGGGCGATCCTTGAGGACGAGTACCTGGGCCACAAGTTGCCCGACGGCGACCCGGCGCCGAAGCCCACCTCACCCGGGGACCACATTGGCGTGCACGAGCAGAAGGACGGCAAGTTCTTCATCGGCGTCACCCCTACTGTGGGCCGCGTTTCAGGCTCCACGCTGACGGCAGTTGCCGACGCCCTCGAGGCCCACGGCTCCTTCCGCCTGCGCACCACCCCGCACCAGAAGCTCGTCATTCTCGACGTGCCGAAGGAGCAGGTGGAGCCGCTCATCACAGTCCTTGACGGGCTCGGTCTGTCGGCACGGCCGTCGCTGTTTCGCCGTTCCACGATCGCCTGCACGGGCATCGAGTACTGCAAGCTGGCCATCGTGAACACCAAGGACACCGCGGCCACGGCCATCAGTGAACTGGAAACGCGCCTCGCGGATTTGGTTGACACCGGCGTCCTGGCGCAGCCGATCGCCCTGAACATCAACGGCTGCCCCAACTCCTGCGCCCGCATCCAGACAGCGGACATCGGGCTGAAGGGCATGATGCTTCCCACGGACGACGGCGGCACGGCCCCCGGCTTTCAGGTACACCTGGGCGGCGGGCTGGCCACCGACAACCGTGTCGAGGCAGGTCTTGGCCGCACCATTCGAGGGCTCAAGGTCACGGCCGAGGACTTGCCGGACTATGTTGAGCGTGTGGTCCGCCAATATGTTGGTTCCCGCACCGAGGGGGAGACCTTCGCCGAATTCGCGCACAGGGTTGATGAGGAGTTGCTGAAATGACAACCACTTTTCGTTCCCACGCCGAGCTTCAGGCGATTGCCGCCGCTGGCGCGGCCGAGCTGGCCTGGGACGCGCCAGCCCACAACGTCATCGCCTGGGTGTCGCGCAACTTCGCGACGGATGCGGCCGCCGTCGCTTGTTCCATGGCAGACGCCGTCCTGCCGGCCCTCGTCGCCGACCAGCTGCCCGGCGTCGACGTACTGTTCCTAGATACCGGTTACCACTTCCCGCAAACCTACGAGACGCGCAACGCGGTGGCCGAAAACCTGCGGGTCAACGTCGTTGACGTGCAACCCGTCAACACCGTCGCGCAGCAGGATTCGTTGCTGGGCAAGGACCTTTTTGCCCGCGACCCTGCCCAATGCTGCGCGTTGCGGAAGGTTGAACCGCTGAGCCGAGCCCTCAAAGGATACGAGCTGTGGTTCACCGGGGTGCGCCGCGACGAGGCACCCACCCGAACCAACACGCCCCTGGTGGTGTGGGACGAGAAGAACGGCCTGGTCAAGGTCAACCCCGTCGCCACCTGGACGTATGAGGAAATCATCAGCTACTCGGATGACAACCTGCTTCCAGTGAATCCTTTGCTCAGCCAGGGCTACCCATCCATCGGCTGCGCGCCCTGTACCAAGAAAGTGGCCCCCGGCGCCGACCCCAGGTCCGGCCGCTGGGCCGGAACCTCCAAGACAGAATGTGGACTACACGTATGAGCACCCAAATTACAGAAGCCCCGCTGGAAGAGCATGTCGGGACCCTGAACTCCCTTGACCTGCTTGAATCCGAGGCCATCCACATCATCCGTGAAGTGGTCGCAGAGTTCGAGCGCCCAGCGCTGCTGTTCTCCGGCGGCAAGGATTCAGTGGTCATGCTGCACCTTGCCACGAAGGCGTTCTGGCCCGGGAAGGTCCCGTTCCCCGTGCTGCACGTGGACACCGGCCACAACTTCCCCGAGGTCATTGACTTCCGCGACAGGACGGTTGAACGCCTCGGCCTGCGCCTTGAGGTGGGCTCCGTGCAGGCATTCATCGACAGCGGCGAGTTGGCGGAGCGCGCCGACGGCACCCGCAACCCGTTGCAGACCGTGCCGCTGCTTGACGCCATCGCGAAGAACAAGTTCGACGCCGTGTTTGGCGGTGGCCGCCGCGACGAGGACAAGGCCCGCGCCAAGGAGCGCATCCTGTCCTTGCGCGACGAATTTGGCCAGTGGGACCCGCGCAACCAGCGCCCCGAGCTGTGGAACCTGTACAACGGCCGCCACACGGTTGGCCAGCACGTGCGGGCGTTCCCCATCAGCAACTGGACCGAGCTGGACATCTGGCGCTACATTGCCCGCGAGAACATCGAGCTGCCGGGCCTGTACTACGCCCATGACCGCGAGGTCTATGAGCGCGAGGGCATGTGGCGTGCCGTCGGCGAGGTCTCCCCGCCGCGCCCCGGTGAGGAAGTTCTCATCAAGCAGGTCCGCTACCGGACGGTGGGGGACATGTCCTGCACAGGTGCCGTGCTCTCCAACGCAACCACAGTCCACGACGTGGTGCGCGAAGTTGCCGCCTCAACCCTGACCGAACGTGGCGCCACGCGGGCCGATGACCGCATCTCCGAGGCAGCCATGGAAGACCGCAAGAAAGACGGCTACTTCTAATGAGCACCAACACCGAAGCTCCCCTCGCGCAGGCAACACTGTTCCGCTTTGCCACAGCAGGCTCCGTCGATGACGGCAAGTCCACCCTGGTTGGCCGGCTCCTTCACGATTCCAAGGCCATTCTCGCCGACACCCTCGACGCCGTGACCCGCACCTCCGAGGCCCGCGGCTTCGGCGGCGAGAACGGCAGCGCCCAGAAGATCGACCTAGCCCTGCTGACAGACGGCCTGCGTGCCGAGCGTGAGCAGGGCATCACGATCGATGTCGCCTACAGGTACTTCGCCACCGACCGCCGCAGCTTCATCCTCGCCGACTGCCCCGGCCACGTGCAGTACACGAAGAACACGGTGACTGGCGCGTCAACCGCGGATGCCGTCGTCGTGCTCATCGATGCCCGCAAGGGCGTCCTTGAACAGACCCGCCGGCACCTGTCCGTGCTGCGCCTGCTGCGTGTGCCCAACGTCCTGGTGGCCGTGAACAAGATCGACCTCGTGGACTTCAGCGAGGATGTTTACCGCGCCATCGAGGCGGACCTGCAGTCAGTGGCGGCCGATATTGGCCTGAACGACGTCGTCGTGGTCCCCGTTTCCGCGCTCGAGGGCGACAACGTGGTGGACCGCTCCACCCACACGCCCTGGTACACCGGGCCGAGCCTGCTGGACATCCTGGAAACTCTGCCCACCACGGATGAGCTGGAGCGCGGGCTCGAGCCTTTCCGCTTCCCCGTTCAGCTGGTGGTTCGTCCCCAGGGTGCCCTCGCCCCGGAGCTGGCCCTTGCGGACGACGCCGGAGCCTCCTTCCGTGATTACCGCGCCTACGCCGGCCAGGTCGCCTCGGGCGGCGTCTCGGTGGGGGAATCGATCACTGTTTTGCCGTCTGGCCGGACCGCTACGGTTGTGGGCATCGACTTCGCCGGACGCTCGTTGGAGCGCGCGGTGGCCCCGCAGTCAGTCTCGCTGCGCCTGAGCGAGGAGATCGACATTTCCCGGGGCGACGTCATCGCCGCCACCGGCACCTTTGGCGAGGTCAGCCAGGATGTATACGCGGAGCTGTGCTGGCTCTCCACCAAGCCGCTGCGCGAGGGTTCAAAGGTCCTGATCAAGCACGGAAGCAAGACGGTTCAGGGCCTGATCCGCGCCGTCACCGGCAAGCTCGACCTTGACACGTTTGACTACGAGGCCGTGTCGAACCTGGAATTGAACGACATCGGCACGGCCCAGATCCGTCTGTCCTCGCCGCTGCCGATTGAGACATATGCGTTGCACCGCCGTACGGGAGCATTCCTGGTGATCGACCAGCAGGACGGCAACACTCTGGCTGCCGGACTGGTCAAGGACCACCCCGGCGACCACGAGGACGAGCGCTACAGCATCTAAGCCGGCGTTCTTTGCCGAATTATGCGCCCGCCCCCCGTTTTTGCGCCCCGTCTACCGGGCGCAAAAACCGGGGGTGGGCGCATTTTTTCGTTCGGGGTCTCGGCTGGCGGATCGAACCGCATTTCACCGAACCCCGCCGAGCAGTCCGCCTCTTCAAGAGGCCACAACCCGGGCTGGACAAGTTCGGCGAAGGTGGGAGAATTTGAGAAAGGGCCGGGTGCATTACCGGGCCCGAAATGGCAGGGGGACACCATCGAAAGCTGGACCGTTCAGGACGCGGGGGTCGCAGTGGAGGAACCACGGTTTCAGGCGCGGGCCCTCAACGAAGCAGCCCAGGCCATCAGGAACACCATTGTCGGCAGGCTGCACGATGACGGTCTGAACCACCACGACGTGCAGTTTCGGGTCAAGACGCCCGAATCTGCCGCCGAGAAATTGGCCCGTCGCGGACAGGACGGCCAGCTGAAGTACCCCGGCGGCCTCGCACGGCTCGATGACCTGATCGGCGTCAGGGTCATCTTGTTTGTGGAATCGGACATTGACGCCGTGGCGATCGCCTTGTCCAGCCAATTCATCTGCCACGACGATGAAGACAAAACAGCCATGATGCGCAAAAACGGCGGCATCGGTTACGCGGGCCGGCATCTGACCCTTGAGGTTCCGGCCATCAACCCGCCCACCGGCTGCAGGGATTACACCGGCCAACGCTTTGAGGTGCAAATCCGCACGGTTCTCCAGCACGCCTGGGCCGAATTTGAACACGACATCCGCTTCAAGGGCTCCAGCGGGGACAATGCCGAAATCAGCCGGGCCTTCACCATGGCCTCTACCCTCATTGAACTGGCCGACCAGCAGTTCGTGAACATCAGCGACATCCTCAAGCGTGTGCAGGCCGAAGGTACCATCGAGGCCGCCCCGGAATCCAAGCGGCTCGACGCCGGGACCCTCCAAAGTGTGCTGGCCCGCGCGTTCCCCGCGTACCGCAACAGCAAGGAAAACCAGTACGACTGGATGGTCCATATCCTTGCAGCCAACGGCATTGACACCGTCAGCGCGGCCGAGGACTGGTTCGGCTCGATGGATCCGGACAGGGTTGCCCAGATCATGCAGTACAGGTTTTCGCCAGGACAGGTGCGTGTGGCCGATGACCTGCTGCTGCAATCCCTGGGTGAGTCCTATGTCGATGCCACCAAGGAGGTCGGCAGCGACACCAACCGTGAACACAAGCTGCGTTCGCGCTTGCGCAGGCTCCGCACCGACAGGGACGGCGACTAGGTGCTGATCAGGCCTGCGTGGCCGCCCATTGGGCAACTCGTGCGGCGCTTTCCTTTTCCGATAGGTCCTCAACCCGGGTCATGACGGACCAGCGAACGCCAAAGGGGTCCCTGATGCTGGCAAAGCGGTCGCCAGAGACGAAACCGGCGATCGGTTCCCTGATGACCGCCCCCGCGTCGACGGCGCGGGCCACCACGGCATCAACGTCCGAACAGTAGAGCGCGATCGAGTAACAGTCGTCGTCGCCGTCGGGGGCCGGGACGAGGTGATAGGTGGGGTTTGGCTCGCCCAGCTGCAGGCGGCCCTGGCCGAAGTCCAGCTCGGCATGGACCACAACCCCGCCGAACTCGGTGACCCCCACAGCGCGGGCACCAAAAACGTCGCGGTAAAACTCGATGGCTTCCGCCGCCCGGGGGATGGACAGGAACGGGGTCAGGCTCGTAAATCCATGCGGAATACCGTGCGTGGTGAACTGGCCATGCGCGGCGGTTGACTTCTCAAGGTCAGATGAATTGGTCATGGAAGCAACGCTACGCACCACGGGCCGCAATGGCTTGTATATTCGCGACAACCCCGACCCTAGAATGGCCCTGTGTCCAGTATCTTCAAGGGGATCCTTTATCCCGCCGATCTTCCAACCTTCCACCGCCTGCCTGCGCCACCGGAAGTGCAGAACCTCGTGTCGTGGTTTTGGATTCCCGAATGGGACATCGAGCCGGGGCGATCCTCACGCCAGCAGCTGCTTGCATTTCCCGCCAGCAACCTCGTGGTCCAGCGAGACGCAGTAGAGCTGAGCGGCCCCACAACACGGATATCCCAGCAGGACCTCAGTGGCCGGGGCTGGGCCGTGGGGGCATTGCTGAGGCCGGCGGCAATACCCTTTTTTACCGGCAACCCGGGGGAGCTGCGGGACACAAAACTGGTGCTTGGGGCACCCGGGCTGCTGGCCGCCGTCGTCCATGCCATGGACGGCACCACTCCGGAGCGACGCCGGGAACGTGCGGTTGCCGCGTTTGCCGCGTGGCTGGCTGAACAGATCCCCGAGGTCACGGCCGAAGCCCGGCTGGCCAACGCCATGGCCGATGAAATTGCCGGCAACCCCGGGCTGGTTCGCATCGAGGACGTTGCGGAACGGATGTCGGTGTCCACCAGGACCCTGCAACGCCTGGCCAGGAAGTATGTGGGGCTGAGCCCCTCGGCGCTGATCCGGAGGCGCCGGCTGCAGGAAGCCGCAGACCGTGCCAGGACCCACCCCGAGCTTGAGCTGGCGGCCGTCGCAGCCGAGTCCGGGTACGCGGACCAGGCGCACCTTGCCAACGACTTCCAGCGGTTTCTTGGCTTCACGCCCAGCAACTACCGGCGGTCGGCGGGCGGGCGCCCGGATGCCGAAGTGACGGGCCCAGCAAGCGGACAATGACCAGTCGGACGCGGTTTGTGACGTCTCATGAACTCCCATGACCCAGGGCGTCGAAACCGTTGAACCGGCTCCCCGCCTGTCCCTAGCCTTGTTCCATGACGAGATTCGCCACAGCAGCAACACCGGCCGGCGCCAGCATGGCCGGCACGGAAGGGACCGCCCGGATGGCGGCCGTCTCCCCCCGCCAGGCACGGTTTTCGCCGCGATGTTGCCGGCTCCACCACTGAGCCCGCCACCCCTTCATCCCAAGGACCCACCATGCCTGAGCACACCCCCAAGCAATCGCTTGAACAACAAAAAGAACAGCAGGACACGGCGAAAAACGGTTCCGGCAACAAGCTGAAGACCGTCCGCGTTGTCGCCGGCCAGAAAACCCGGCGCAAGATCCGCGGCATTGAAATAGTTGCCGTAACGGCACTCGTCGCCCTGATCGGAGCAGGTGCGGCCGTTGCCGCAGTAAACAGCGGCAACAACGAAAACGCCAAGAACCGGCAGGCTGCGTCCGGCCCCGCCGCCGAGCTGCGACTCGGATACTTCGCCAACGTCACCCACGCCCCAGCCCTGATCGGCGTCAATGACGGCATCCTGGCCAAACGCCTGGGCAGCACTGTGCTGAAAACACAGGTCTTCAACGCGGGACCGTCAGCCATTGAGGCCCTGAACGCCGGAGCCATCGACGCCGCCTATCTGGGCCCCAGCCCCGCCATCAACTCCTACGCCAAGAGCGGCGGCGAATCCATCCGCATCATCGCCGGAGCCACCAGCGGCGGCGCGCAGCTGGTGGTGAAAACGTCCATCACCTCGGCACAGCAACTGCGCGGAAAAGTCCTGGCCACCCCTCAATTGGGCGGCACGCAGGACGTAGCACTGCGCTCGTGGCTGGCCGGCGAGGGACTCTCCACCACGCCAAGCGGCGGCGGCGACGTCACGATCAACCCCACTGACAATGCCAGCACACTGAAACTGTTCCAGGAAGGAAAGCTCGACGGCGCCTGGCTGCCCGAGCCGTGGGCCTCACGCCTGGTGCTCCAAGCCGGGGCGAAAGTCCTCGTCAACGAGGCCGAGCTGTGGGAGAAGGGCCAGTTCGCCACGACCATCCTGATCGTCAGCCAGAAGTTCCTTGAACAGCACCCGCAAACCGTCGATGCCCTGCTGGCTGGCAACACCGAGGCCATCGACTGGCTCAATACGCATCCGAAGGATGCGGCAACTGCCGTCAACGCCGCCTTGAAATCGGCGGCGGGCAAGGCGCTGCCGGCTGACGTCATCGACAGGTCGTTGTCGGAGCTGACGTTCACGGCAGACCCCCTGGCCGCCACCTTCCCCAAGTTGCTGCAAAACGGTGTCACGGCAGGAGTGGGGAAGCAGGCCGACCTGTCAGGCATCTTTGACCTGAAGCCGCTGAACGGGATTCTCCTCAAGGCCGGCAAGCCGAAGATATCCGCCGGCGGGCTGGACTGATCCCAGGAACGGACGACGTCGGCCTCCCAGGGCCTGAGCCAAGGGGCTGCCAGGATGCTGGAATCCGGGTGGCCCCTTGGCATCTGATCACCTGCGTCCAATGTTTGTGACGCCGCGTGAACCCCTATGACCCCGGGTGTCCCGTTCGTTGAACAGGTGCACGGGCATTCCCTACCGTTTAGGAATGAGCACACAGGGATACCCCACCGGGACGCAGACGCCTGAGGCGCCGGAAAGCCATCCGCCCCTGGAACACAGGCGTGTTATGGCAGGGGCAAAGCCCCGGCGCACGTTCCGCGGCCTGGAGATGATGGTGGTTGCCGCCTTGGTCGTCCTAATCGGGGCGGGTGCGGCCGTGGCCGGCGCGAATTCGAAGGACGCCGGACAGGAGTCCCCGGCAACCTCACGTGCAGAGGTCCTGAAGCTGGGCTACCTTGGCCCCAACCCGGCCCTGATCTCATTTGTACAAAGCGGCGGTGACGAGATGAATGTCACGCCCACAACCAACGCCCAGACCCGGCGACTCTTCCGGGACGGGAAGATCGACGACGCCTGGGTCGCCGAGCCATGGACCTCGCGCATGGTGCTCCAGGCCGGACATGTGGAGTCCGTCAAGTGGCCTGACGGGCACCCGGATGAGGCAGGGAAGGTCATCAACGACGCGCTCACCGTTGCCATTGGGAAACCGCTGGAAGGGAACGTGATTGCCAGGTCCATGTCCGAATTGAAATTCACCTCGGACCCGCTGGCGGGAACCTTCCCCACACTGCTCGACCACGGAGTCAGCGTTGGCGTCCCCAAACCGGCAGACCTCAACGGGCTTTTCGACCGGACATTGCTGAACAAGGTACTAAAGACTGCCGGCGGATATCCCGTCAGCGCAGCAGGATTGGGTGCACAATGACTGAACTGCTGATTGCCAACGCCGCCGCCGGGGCGCACGGCGCAACGGGGGGCGACGGCGAAGGCCGGGCACCCGCCGTCGTCCTTGAAAGCCTCGGCAAGCGCTTTGGCGAGGGTGCTCCCGTGCTGGAGGACATCAACGCAACCGTCAACCAGGGTGAGTTCGTGGCGCTTTTGGGCGCCTCCGGCTGTGGCAAGTCGACCCTGCTGAACATTATCTCCGGGCTGGACGTGCCCACCACCGGGGCGCTGGAGGTGCCCGAGGATGGCGCCGCGTTCATGTTCCAGGATTCCTCCCTGTTCCCGTGGCTCAGCGCGCGCGGCAACGTCGAACTGGCGTTGAAGCTGCGCGGTGTGAGCAGTGCCGATCGCAGGGTGCGCGCCGTCGAACTTCTTGAGCTGGTGAACCTGGGTCACTCCCTGGACAAGCGCCCGCACGAACTCTCCGGCGGCATGCGCCAACGCGTGGCACTGGCTAGGGCGCTGGCGCAGGACAGGCCGCTGCTGCTCATGGATGAGCCGTTTGCCGCCCTCGACGCCATCACCCGCGACCTGCTGCACAACGAGCTCGAACGGGTGTGGAAAGAGACCGGCCGGACCATCATTTTTGTCACCCACAACGTCCGCGAGGCCGTCAGGCTGGGGCAGCGGGTGCTGCTGCTCTCCTCACGGCCCGGGCGAGTGGTGGCCGAATGGCAGGTTTCCGAGGAGCACAGGACCAACGCCGGCGCCGCCGGACAACTCACCGGCGACATCACCGCCCGATTGCGCGAGGAGATCCGCCGACATGCCTGAAACAGTAACGTCACCGATGATCAAAAGCGGCACTGAAGAGGAAATGCGCTCGCTCGAGGCGGGTCTTGATTCGCTGCAATCAGAGGACGTCCAGCGCCGGGGGATCGACTGGTCCAGGGTGCTCCTGCCGTTGGCCGCCTTCATTGTGCTGCTGCTCGCCTGGCAGTTTTATGTTTCTCTGGGACTGCGCCGCCGCGACCTGGTGCCCGGACCGCTTGATGTGCTCGGCTCGCTCGGCACGCTGTGGCAGGAAGGCACCGCACAGGAGGCTGTCTGGACCTCGCTGCAGCGCGGCATCATGGGCTTCACGATCAGCATTGTGGTCGCGACCCCGATCGGTTTGCTGCTGTCCCAGGTACGCCTGCTGCGCCGCGCCTTCGGGCCGTTAATTTCGGGGCTGCAGGTCCTGCCGTCGGTGGCATGGGTCCCGGCCGCCATCATCTGGTTCGGGCTAACAGACGCCACCGTCTACTTCGTTATGTTCATGGGAGCCATCCCGTCCGTCATTAACGGGCTCATCGCTGGCGTGGACCAGATCCCGCCGCAGTACCGCCGCGTGGGGCAGATCCTTGGCGCATCCCGCTGGCAGATGGCCGTGAACGTGGTGCTTCCTGCGGCACTTCCCGGCTATGTGGGCGGGCTCAAGCAGGGCTGGGCATTCTCGTGGCGGTCCCTCATGGCTGCCGAGATCATTGCCATGGGCGGAAGCCTTGGCTTCGGCCTGGGCTCACTGCTGGAACAGGGACGGCAGCTCTCCGACATGGGCATCGTGATGTCGGCAATCCTGATCATCTTGTTCGTTGGCATCGCCGTGGAACTGCTCGCCTTCGCCCCGGTGGAAAAGCGGCTGCTGCGCGGACGCGGGCTGCTCGCCGGCAGCACACGCTAGTCCCCGGCTGCTCCCACCCCTCGCAAGCTCGGGCCGGGTCCCTCGCAGCCGTGGGCCCAGCTCCCACCCAGTTGAGGCTCGCTAGCGAGCCGTTCTTTGGGTCCCTCGGGTGTGTGGGCCCAGCTGACAAAAAAGTGGGGGTGCGGAAACTGTCGTTTCCACACCCCCACTTGTCCGGGCCAAAGCCCGGACAGCGAACTTATTTGCTTAGTAGTTCATCTGGCTTACAGCACCGGCGGTGCTGGCCAGGGTGATGATCATGATGATGGCGACCACGATGCCAATGGCGCTGGCGATGGTGCCAATCCAGCCGGTGACCTTGCCGACGGTCGCGGCAGTGTGCAGCTGTTCGGCCTTCTTGGCCTTGGAGATGGCGATCGGGCCAAGAATGATGCCGACGAAGAACAAGGACAGAATGCCCAGGATCATCGAGGTCTGTGCGAGCTGTGTGCCTTGCATCTGTTCAACTGAGTTCTGGGTGAAAACGGGAGCCGGCTGCTGGTACTGCGGTGCCGGCGGCGGGTTGTATGAATCTTGTGACATGGATGTCCCCTTTATTTGGTCACGAAAGTGATGATCTTACTGAAGGAACATACCAACACGGAGGGCATTCTGTGGAGAGCGGCACCTTGTGTGACGACCGGGCCAAGACACGCGAATGTGTCCTCCCGTGACGCCGCGTGAACTGGTGTAACGCGTTCCTTGTTACCGGATATTGCACTTCCCTAAAGTCAAACCATGGCAATTGTGGATCTTTACCCAACCTCGCTACGGCTGCTCGGCCGCCCCGTTCTCGTGGTCGGCGGCGGCACTGTTGCGGCCCGCCGGGCAAAGGCATTGCTGGACACCGGAGCCCGGGTCACGCTCGTGGCCCCGGAGCTCAGCGCCCCGGCCAAGGAATTGGCCGACGCCGGGCTGCTCACCTGGCACGCCCGCGGCTACGAGAGTGCCGACATGGCTGATGCTTGGTATGCCGCGGCTGCCACCGGCAGCGCCGAGCAGGACGCACGCGTTGCATCCGACGCCGAAGCGAACCGCATATGGTGCGTCAACCACTCAGACGCTCAGGAGTCGGCGGCATGGACGCCGGCCGTGGCAACTGTCGAGGACATCAAGGTTGCCGTCAACGCCGGGGGAGACCCGCTGCGCGCCGTGGCCATCCGCAACGCCATTGCAGCCGCCCTTGAAAGCGGCACACTGCCCCTGCGCCGATACCGCGGCACCGCGAACGGCCCAGCGGCATCCACCGGACAGGGGGCCCGGCTGGGGAAAGTTGCACTTGTCGGCGGCGGCCCCGGGGCGGAGGACCTCATCACCGTCCGCGGACGCAGGCTCCTGGCCGAGGCCGACGTCGTGGTTGCCGACAGGCTTGGCCCACGCGGCCTCCTTGAAACACTCGGCGAAGACGTGAAGGTCATCGAGGTTGGCAAGACCCCGGGCCACCACCCCGTTTCGCAAAGTGAAATCAACGCGATCCTTGTCAGGGAAGCCTTGAACGGCAACCGCGTTGTCAGGCTCAAGGGCGGGGACCCATACGTCCTGGGCCGCGGCGGCGAGGAAGCCATTGCCTGCCGCGAAAACGGTGTCGATGTTGAGGTCGTCCCCGGCGTCACAAGTGCCGTCAGCGTCCCTGCGGCAGCGGGAATCCCCGTCACGCACCGCGGACTTGCGAAGGCCTTCACCATGATCAGCGGGCACGAAGAACTTGAAAATGTTCCCCACGGAAGCGACCACACGGTTGTCCTGCTCATGGGTGTGGGAACCTTGAACCGCTCCATGCCCATCCTCGAGGCTGCAGGCCGCGGCAGTGACTGTCCCGTTGCCATCATCGAGAACGGCTACGCCAAGGACCAGCGCGTCACCATGGGAACCCTGGGCACCATCGCAGGCCTCGCCCAGGCGGCCAAGGTGCGCAACCCTGCGGTCGTCGTCGTGGGTGACGTGGTGCGTGTCAGCCCCTTTGCCCCGGCGGAATTGGCAACCGCCAATTACGGCACGCGGGAAACTTTCAGCACTCTCTCCTAAACTTGTACATAAGCCCTCCCTTGAATCGTAGAGAAATGAGCACCAGCGTGTCATCGAACACTTCAGCAGCGCCCGGAACCCAGGAACGCCCCCTCCGGGTGGCCATCATCGGCTCCGGCCCGGCAGGCGTCTATGCCGCTGACATCCTGACCAAGAGCAATGAAGTGCGCGACGGACTCGTGGTTAGCATCGACCTCTTCGACCGCTACCCCGCTCCGTACGGCCTGATCCGCTACGGCGTGGCGCCCGATCACCCCCGCATCAAGGGCATCGTCAACGCACTCCACAAGGTCCTTGACCGCGGGGACATCCGCTTCTTCGGCAACGTGGACTACGGCACTGACCTCTCCCTTGAGGAACTGCAGGCCCATTACGACGCCGTCATCTTCGCCACCGGAGCCATCAAAGATGCGGACCTGAACATCCCCGGGATCGAGCTGGACGGCTCCTTCGGCGGCGCCGACTTCGTCTCTTGGTATGACGGCCACCCCGACGTATCCCGCGAATGGCCCCTGAATGCCAAGGAAATCGCGGTGCTCGGCAACGGCAACGTGGCCCTGGATGTGGCCCGCGTGCTCTCCAAGCATGCCGATGACATGCTCGTCACCGAAATTCCCGGGAACGTCTACGCCGGGCTGAAGGAATCGCCCGTCACCGACGTGCACATTTTCGGCCGCCGCGGCCCGGCACAGGTGAAGTTCACCCCTCTCGAGCTGCGCGAACTCAGCCACTCCCGCGACGTGGACATTGTTCTCTACGAGGAGGACTTCGACTTCGACGAGGCCTCCGACGCCGCGGTGAAGACCAACAACCAGATCAAGACCATGGTCAACACGCTCACCAACTGGCTCGTGGAGCAGGATGACGACGCCGCGAACCCCGCCACGGGCGCCTCCCGCCGCCTGCACCTGCACTTCCTGCACAACCCGGTGGAGATCACAGGGGTTGATGGAAAGGTCACCGGCATCAAGTTTGAGCGCAACGAGCTCGACGGTACCGGCAACGCCCGCGGCACCGGCGAGTTCATCGACTACCCCGTCCAGGCCGTCTACCGCTCTGTCGGCTACTTCGGCTCGGCACTGCCCGACGTTGAATTTGACCACCAGCGTGGTGTTGTGACGAACGACGGCGGACGCGTAGTGGGTGCTGACGGCGCCCAGGTGCCGGGCATCTATGCAACGGGCTGGATCAAGCGGGGACCCGTGGGCCTGATCGGGCACACCAAGGGCGACGCCCTGGAAACCATCACGCACCTGTTGGCCGACCGCGCCCAGCTGCCCGCCGCCGTCGTGCCCGCGCCAGAGGCCATTGTGGACCTGCTCGACGCCAAGGGCGTGGAATTCACCTCTTGGGAGGGCTGGAACGAGCTCGATGCCCATGAAAAGGCTCTTGGCGCTGCAGCCACGGAAGCCGGCCCGGTGGCGCGTGAGCGCGTGAAGGTGGTCTCCCGTGAGGAGATGGTCAGCGTTTCCCGCGGCGTAACGGTTGTTGGCTAGGGACTTCTCCCAGGTATTTGTACACAGGGCGCCCGGCCCCGAGCAAAAGGAGAAATTTGGTTCTAGCTCTGGAAGTTCGGGTCCGGGCGCCCTAGTGTGGATTTAGGGTTCGTAACCGATGGGGGTTTGCTCTCTCCGTAACGGACCGGTCTCGCAATTCTTTTTCACGGGGGTGAATGCTGTGGGTGGTGACGATACGTCATTGCGACTTGACAGCGCCCCGTCGTGCGCCCTGCGCATTGCTCTGGGAGTGGCGTTGTTCGCCGCCTTGTTTCTTTTTCTTGGATCATCCGGCGCCTTTGCGTCATCGGACCCCTCCAGCCCGGGGACCACATCATCGGGCCAGGTACCTGCCCAGGGCAAGGGCCTCCTTTCAGGCATTCTGAGCTCCGTGGTTGATTTGGTCGACAAGACCGTCGCACAGGTTCCCGCAGTCAAGGACATCACCGCCAACAACACCGTAACCCAGGTGGTTGCCCCCGTCACCGCGGTGACAGACCGTGTGGAAAGCACGGTGAATGCGGTACCGGCTGTTGGACAGGTCCTTGCTCCGGTTCGAAACGCCACCAGCACGCTGGTGCCGCCCGTGGTCAACATTGTCGGCTCCGTTGCGACTCCGGTATTGACAACCGTTGACAAGGCCACGGCCCCGGTAGTGGAGCTTGTTTCGCCCGTCATCGACCCGATCACCGGAACCTTGAAGCCCGTAGTTGACGGCGTGGGCGGGGTAGCCGTCCCCGTAGTCGACGGCGTTGACACGACCACCGGTCCAGGTGCCTCTGCCGGGGTGGGTTCAGCTTCAAACAATCTGGGCCACTACGTTGGTGACACGTCCTCCGCTGGTGCCCGGCACCTTGGATCCGTCCGTGCCGGGAATGCGCCGTCTCAGGCTGGCAGTCTTGGTTCGCTGGCGAAGTACCTAGCAGCAGGATCCAACCCAGGATTTCCCGGTTCAGCAGGTGCTGCCGGGGCGTTGGCCGTACCTGCCTCTCCCTCTGGGAGCGGTGTAAACGCCTCCTGCAACTCGGACCCCAATGCCCTCGCGGTGGGACCGTGTGCGCCTGCAGTGACATCAAGTCCTGCCCCAGCTGCCGGTTCCGGCAGCAGTGCCGGTGGCACGGGCGGACCGGGCGGCGCCTCAGCCGCACAGGAAAACTTCGCAGGGCACTTCAGTATCGCGGTTCAGGGGCTAACCCTCCGTCATGCTGACTGGCCCATGCCTGCCTCCATGCCCTCAAACCCCGGATCAACACCTGGCTAGATAACCGTTGAGCCTCTTCCCGACATTTGGGAAAAGCCACGGTTTTTCCTTGCTTGCACTCGCAAACAGGGCCAAAAAATCTTATTCAGGAGTTGAATATCATGCATGTCGTTATTCGTCGATCGCTCTGTGCAGCGGTCTTTGCCGGAGGGCTTCTTGCCCTCGGCGTCGGCGCAGCAAGTGCTGCAGACCAGTCAAGTCCAGGAGCCCCGGAAATCGCTCCTGCCGTCCAGAACGTCGTTTCTCAGGTAGCGAGCAACCACGACTCGCCGGCACCCAAGAGTGGCCTGTTGGTTGGCGTCGTTGGCAATGTCCTGGGCAACGCTCAGGTGTCCGTTCCGGTCACGGTCCCGGTGAACGTTTCGGGGAACGCCGTGGGTGTTCTTGGCAATGCCGTTTCCGCGGATTCCGAAGCCACGAACACCACGGGAACTCCGGGAACTCCGGCAACACCAGGAACACCCGCAATCCAGGTACTTCCCGCCGGTCAGGTCCACACAGTGGGCTCAGCCGCACCGGCCAAGCTCACTTATGCAGGATCCGGACTGCGGCCGGTCTACCCCGGATCCTTGGTGCTGCCGAGCCAAGCCGAACCAGCCCAGCTCGCGTACACGGGCACCGGTCTGTGGCCCGTGTACCCGGCACTCGCCATCTTGTTGGGCGGAATCGCACTGCTCATGCTGCGTAGGTTCAGCGTCATGGCCTCCTAGGTAGCCCGCAGCACATGATCCCCGCCGGCTTGATCGACGCCCAGACCCTGCGACAAGGGGATGGGCTGGGATCAGGCCGGCGGGGACAGCCTGCGCACGGCCAGCGCCAGCCACAATTGCACCCTGTCAGGAGTCAACGCAGGGTCGTAGCCTGTTAGTTCGGCAATCTGGGTCAGCCGGTATCGGACGGTGTTTCTGTGCAGGGCCAGGGCATCCGCCACGGCTGCCACTGACCCATTGAGGCGCAGATAGGTTTCCAAGGTTTCGACCAGTTCCGCGCCGTGGGTCGCGTCGAAGGCTGTGAGCGGTCCCAACGCCTCGGCAGCCATGTCCGCCATGGGCACATCTTCACTGGCCAACAGCAGGGAGGTCAGGCTCAGCCGCTCCGGAACATTCACTTCCAGGCCGCGCGTGGCGGCCTCCCGTGCCTCAAAATAGCTCCACCGCAGCCCATTGGACTGTGAGTAGGCGCCGCCGATTCCCACGGGCGCGGTGATACCGATGTTGTGCATCTGATGGCTCAATGCCCGGCCAAGGAGGGCGGGGTCACCTGCCCGGGTGGGAACCACGAGCAGCAGTTCCTGCCTGCCGTCGGAAACAATGGTGGCCGCAACTGCGGTTTCCAACGCCGATGGCACGGTGATGGTTGAGAGCGTTTCAAACTTGCTCTCCTCCGTGCCCACCAGCAGGACGAAGTTCTTCGCTGCAGGGTTGATGCCCAGATTCTCCAGCCGGGCTGCCGAGTCCGAGGGCTCAAGCGTGCCCCGGACAATGTCGGAAATGACCTGTCCGGCAATTTGTCGCGCGCTTTGGCGCCGTTGAACCAGGTTGTTGAGCTCAATGCTGATGAGCCCGCGCGCGTAGTCAACCATCCCCTCGTCCTGGAACGGGATGCGAAGCCATAGCGTGCTGGAATCACGCTTACCCGTGGACAGCGCAACCGGGTGCCAGCCGCCGTCGTCAGGGGTGGCATCTGCAACGGTTGATGCAACCTCGCCGCCGTACTGGGTCACGACCACATCCGCTGCCACCATGGACGAGAGTTTTTGTAGGAGGGCCGGCAAACCGCCGCCCGTCAGCAACGCGCGCGCGAGGACCTGGTGTGCCCGCAGCAGCCGCTCCAATTTGGCGTAGTGGTCCGATGACCTGGCGTCAGCAATGAGCTTGCCAATGGCGATGAACGGGGTGCCGTAGGGAACCTCCACCACGGGCACGGCCCAGCGGTTTGCCTCGGCCAGGAGCGCAGGCGGCACGCAATCGTGCTCAAAACCGATGCCAAAACCGATTCCGACGGCGCCCGCCCGCTTGATCTGCCTGACAAAGGAACGCTGGGCGTCGGCCGTGCCTTGGCGTGCGCCAGTGGTTAGGACAAGCTCGCCGCCGCTGAGGAACGCCTGCGGATTCTCCAGCTCCGTCACTGCCACCCAGTCGATGGCCGCGGTCACCGGAGTGCGGGTTGAGCCCATGTTTTTCAGGTGCAGGCCGGGGACGGCCAGGAGGTCTGCCAGGGAAAGTGCCATGCATCAACTATACAAACGCACTATGCCCAATATCGGCCGTGGTGCAGTTGGCTATGCGCTGGAGGTCGGCTCGGGGCTTAGGATTTCGCATATAGCGGCGCGTAATCAGCGTCACCCACTTCGAATCAAAAGAGGTTGAACACCGTGGTCCAGACCTTGCAGAACTTCATCAACGGCGAGTTTGTTCCTGTCACAGGACCTGAAGCCCTGGATATCGTCAACCCCACCAACGGTGAGATCGTCGCCAAGGCCCCCATCTCAAGCCAAGCCGATGTGGATGCGGCCATGGACGCAGCGGCAGCTGCCTTCAAGACGTGGAAGCACGCAACCCCGGGCCAGCGCCAGGCCGTGCTGCTCAAGCTTGCCGACGCCATTGAGGCGCGCAGCGAGGAAATCGTTGAAGCCCAGCACCGCAACACCGGCCAGGTCAGGGACATGATCGCCGCGGAGGAAGTGGGTGCTGGCGCAGACCAGTTGCGGTTCTTCGCCGGAGCAGCCCGTCTCCTGGAAGGCCGCTCGGCCGGGGAGTACATGGAGAACTTCACCTCCTATGTGCGCCGTGAACCTGTTGGCGTCATTGCCCAGGTGACACCGTGGAACTACCCGTTCCTGATGATGATCTGGAAGATCGGTCCGGCACTGGCGGCCGGCAACACCGTTGTCCTCAAGCCCAGCGACACCACCCCCGAAAGTACCCTCGTGTTCGCTGACATCGCCAAGGACATTGTCCCGGCAGGCGTGTTGAACTTCGTTTTGGGCAATGGCGCCACAGGTGCTGCCTTGGTTGACCACAAGACCCCTGCCATGGTGTCCATCACCGGCTCGGTCCGTGCTGGCATCGCCGTGGCAACCGGTGCTGCCAAGGGCCTCAAGCGGGCCCACCTGGAGCTCGGCGGCAAGGCCCCGGCGATCGTCTTCGCAGACGCCAACATCGGCAAGTCCGCCCAGTCAATTGCGGAGTTCTCCTTCTTTAACGCCGGCCAGGACTGCACTGCCATCACCCGCATCCTGGTGGAGGAATCCGCCCACGACGAGTTCGTGGCCGCACTCACCACAGCCACGAAGGGACTTGAGACCGGCCACGAGGACGATTCCAAGAACTACTTCGGCCCCTTGAACAACGTCAACCACTTCAACCAGGTGGTCAAGGTTGTCGAGAACATCCCCGAGTACGCAACCGTTGTCACCGGCGGCAAGCGCGTCGGCGACAAGGGCTTCTTCTTCGAGGCCACGGTGGTTGACGGTGTGAAGCAGACCGACGACATCGTCCAGCAGGAAACGTTTGGGCCCGTCATCACCGTGCAGACCTTCAAGACCGAGGAAGAGGCGGTCGAGATGGCCAACGACGTCGACTACGCCCTCGCCTCCAGCGTGTGGACAGCAAACCACGGCGTGGCCATGCGGGTTTCGCGCGACCTGGACTTTGGTGCCGTGTGGATCAACACGCACATCATGCTCACTGCCGAGATGCCCCACGGCGGGTTCAAGCAGTCAGGCTACGGCAAGGACCTGTCCATGTACGGCGTCGAGGACTACACCCGCATCAAGCACGTCATGAGCAACCTGGACGCGTAAGCGCCCCGGCCGCAGGAGGTGCGACGGCGGAACCCAGGTACCGTCGTCGGACCTCCCTCCACAACAATTTTGCAATCCCCTTTTGAAAGGTATTTCCATGTCTGAAATTACGTACCGGCTTGAGCAGAAGCGGCAGCTGAATGGTGCCTTCCCCGGCCCGAAGTCCGTAGAGCTTGAGGCCCGCCGCAAGGCCGTTGTCGCCGGCGGAGTCGCCTCCACAGTGCCGGTCTACGTCGCAGACGCCGACGGCGGCATCATCACCGACGTTGATGGCAACTCCTTCATCGACCTGGGTTCAGGCATTGCCGTAACCAGCGTTGGCGCTTCGGATGCCAATGTTGTTGACGCCGTGCGCGAGCAGGTTGGGCACTTCACCCACACCTGTTTCATGGTCACCCCGTACGAAAGCTACGTCCAGGTCGCCGAGGAACTCAACGCGCTGACGCCCGGCACGCACGAGAAGCGCACAGTGCTGTTCAACTCCGGCGCCGAAGCCGTTGAAAACGCCGTCAAGGTGGCACGCCTGGCTACGGGCCGCGACGCCATCGTCGCGTTCGACCACGCCTACCACGGCCGCACCAACCTGACCATGGCGCTGACAGCCAAGGCCATGCCGTACAAGACAAACTTCGGCCCGTTCGCGCCCGAGATCTACCGCGTTCCCATGAGCTACCCGTACCGCGAGGAAGCGGACATTAAGGGTGAAGAGGCCGCACGGCGGGCCATCACCATGATCGAGAAGCAGATCGGCTCCGACTCCGTGGCCGCGATCCTGATCGAACCCATCCAGGGTGAGGGCGGCTTCATCGTTCCGGCCGACGGCTTCCTGCCGACCCTCGCTGCGTGGGCGAAGGAAAACGGCGTTGTCTTCATCGCCGACGAGGTCCAGTCGGGCTTCTGCCGCACGGGGGAGTGGTTTGCATCGCAGCACGAAGGCGTTGTCCCTGACATCATCACGATGGCCAAGGGCATCGGCGGGGGCTTGCCGCTGTCGGCGATCACGGGCCGCGCCGACCTCATGGACGCCGTGCACCCCGGCGGCCTCGGCGGAACCTATGGTGGAAACCCGGTTGCCTGCGCCGCAGCCCTGGCTGCCATCAAGACCATGAAGGAGCACGACCTCAACGGCCGCGCCGCCAACATTGAAAAGATCGTCACCCACCGCTTCGAGGCACTCGTTGCCGAATTGGGCGAGGCAAACATCATCGGTGAAATCCGTGGCCGCGGCGCCATGATGGCGATCGAGCTGGTCAAGCCCGGCACCGCCAACACCACCAAGGAAATCAACGCCGAAGCAGCCAAGGCCATCGCCGGCGCCTGCCTGCAGGCCGGGGTCATCATCCTCACCTGTGGCACCTATGGCAACGTCATCCGCCTGCTCCCGCCGCTTGTCATCGGCGACGAGCTGCTCAACGACGGCCTCGACGTCCTCTGCGAGGCCATCCGCGCAGCAGTCTAGTTTCATCGGGCCAGGGAAAGCACTCCGGGCCGACACGGGCGGCGTCCTCCCCAGCCATCAAGGCTGGGGAGGACGCCGCCTTTTGCATCTGGGGCTGAGAGCATTGCCGCGATGCCGGCGTCGTTCCATGGCGGGATGCTGGGTAGGCTCGGGGCGTATCTTGACGCGGACGCGGCACATGGGGTTGGCATGGAAAACCCGAACTTTGACGAGCGGTATCCCGCCATGTTCCAGTCGGGCGGGGGTGGACATGAAGCTGATCTGCCTGACCCGGAGCAGCTCATCCCTGTCCACTGAGTTCCTGCGCCCCGGGCATCTGCCCCGCCGGAATTGCCGGATGCAGATTTTCCGGAGTTCGACGGCGCTCGTGTCGGTGGCGGCCGGGATCCTTTGCCTGACGGCCTTGAGCTTCATCCCTTAGTTGCGTTCGGCGTCCACCGAGGATTTCCAGGGAATGGCAGGGGGACCGTGGGACTTCCTCATATTTCCTGCGGCATTGCCCCTGATCCTTGCCGGAGTGGGATTGCTCGCGGCCCTTTTGCTGCTGGGGTCCCGGCAGCAACCCCGGCATTCTTACATGATGCGGGCAGGTATCGCCCTCATGGGGGCGGCTGCCCTGATGGGTGCGTACGTCGCCTTCTTCTACGAGGAGATCTTCCCCGCAGCGACGATCGTCACGACCCACCCGGCAGATCCGCAGTGGCCAATCCTGTGGGCGTAGCTGTTGTTTGAGGGAAAAGGAGCCTGGCTGTTTTTGCGTTGTCGGTCCTGACCATCTTGATGGTTGTGCGTCCTGTCAATGGGCACCAAGACTGTGGCGGGGGACGGTGGGCTCTTGTGGGGCGTGCTGATTCTTGCCACCTCACGTTCCTCCGTCGAGAACATGCCTGCCGGACAGGCCCCGAAAACGAAGGAACAGAGGCGGCATCACTGCTGCCTGCCGTCGGCCGGGCAACCGCACCCCGTCCCACAGGCTGTGGAGGAAGCAGGATCCAGGTACTCCCGGGCAGCGGAGCATGCACAGGATGAACTTCCGCTTGTCCACTCCTGGTGGGCGGGAAACCCGTTGGACTGTCCGGTCATGGATTCTGGGTTTGGGAGCTGTCCTCCCGCCACTACATTTCCCGGTCCCGTTGGTTCAGGGCAGGGTTTGTGCTCGTCGGGTTGGTGGCCCTTGGGACACTTGACCTGCAACAGGGGCAGGATCCGTTGCTCATCTTGGGGCTCGTCCTCCTTGCCGGTTTCCTGATTTTGCGCACCGACGGAACCGGACGACCCCGTCCCGTCTCGGGCAAGGCCGCCCTTCTGTGGGGTGTGTTCATTCTGGCCACCTCACGTCCCGTACCGGGGCGCCTGCTGCTGCCTAATTTGACGAACCGGGAGAACCGCCCGGACAACAATCACTGTGACGGACCCTGTTCCTCGGGGCATGCCCGGCTGTACAGTCAGTGCTACGACTGCCCCAACAGGTGCCGGATTGCGTGCGCCAGGGCCTGCGGAAGGTTGATTCATGAAATATGTAGTCGGATACAGGCCTGATGAGCGGGGCGCGGATGCAGTTGCCCTGGCGGGGGTCATCGCCCGGACACAGGGCGCCGTGCTGGAAATCGTCACCGCCGCCCAGGGCGGCAAGGCCGGGCACGACCCCGCCGAACTCGAACGCCGGGCACTGAGCCTGGTCCCGGACGACGTCGAGGCGCACTTCACGCTCCGGCCCGCAGAATCCTTCGCCCACGGGCTCATCGAGGCGGCCAAGGAGCACGACGCGGCACTCATCGTCATCGGTGCCGCAAGCAACGGACTGTTCAAGCGGTTCACAGCCGGCTCCGTGGCCAACGGGCTGCTGCATGCCTCGCCGGTTCCGGTGGCGTTGGCACCTCGAGGATATAGCCGCAAGGCCCCGCTCACACGCCTCACCGTCATGACGGGGATGCGGGAAGGTTGGCAGGCAGTGCTCGACGTCGGCACATCCGCAGCAGCACGCCGTCACGTGCCGCTGCGGCTGGTTTCGGTCGTGGAGATCGACGAGACCGAACAGTCCGACTTCGCATTTGACAACGCCCTGAGCCCTGCCAGGCAGCACGTGAACACCGTGCTGGCCGAGGCAGCCGCCAAGATTCCCGAGAACAAGGTCACCGTCACTTTGGCCCACGGGCGCAATATTGAGGAAGCCATCGACGGGATCGGCTGGAAATCGGGAGAACTTGTCATTGTCGGCTCCAGCCGCCTAGCTGAAAACCGGAAGATCTTCCTTGGCTCGACGGCGAATAAGATCCTGCGCTCCCTGCCGGTTCCCATGGTTGTGGTCCCGCGCGATTTCCAGTCCCAGGGCCTCTAATCCGCGTCCGGTGAGGCGCCCTGTTTCTTTAGGAGCGCGTCGTCGAGCTGGCCGACGGTGCGGGCGCGGAGACGGGCATGCGGGCCACTCGAATGGAGTGGCCCGTAGCCAGGGCGTCGGTTTCGGAAAGACCCACGCGGCCTAGTTCTGTGCCGCTGCAGCCCTCCGCAGATAGGCCGTTTGGCGGTAGTGCCTCATCATGTCGGTGGTCAGGATGATCAGGGCCACCCAGACGATGCTGAAGCCAATCCAGCGGAACGTGCTCATGTGTTCGCCCATGACGGTGATGGCAATAATGAACTGGATGACGGGCGTCATGAACTGCAGCAACCCAATTCCCGTCATGGACAGGCGGCTGGCCGAGGCGCCAAAAAACAGCAGCGGGACGGCCGTGACGATGCCCGATGCGGCCATTAACCAAAAGTGGCCTGCGCCGAAACCTGTCAGTGTCAGCTGCCCGAAGAAGCCAAGAACAACCATGGCAACCACGGCAACGGGGGCCAAAACGGCTGTCTCAACGCTGAGGCTGGTGATGGCGTCAACCTTGCCGCCGAGGCGGTTCTTCACAAAACCGTAAGTGCCGAAACTGCCGGCCAGTGCCAACGCTATCCACGGCAGTTTTCCGTAACTGACGGTCAGGACGACGACGGCCACGAACCCCACGCCGACTGCCATCCATTGAAGCGGGCGCAGTTTTTCCTTGAGCAGGATCACGCCGAGCAGGACTGACACCAGCGGGTTGATGAAGTAACCCAGGGACGCCTCGATCGCGCTGCCGCTTGTCACCGCATAGACGTACGTCAGCCAGTTGATCAGGATTAGCACGCCTGCCAGGGCCAAAATGCCAATGAGCCGCGGGCTCGTACTAACTGTGCGAATCTTGCCCCAGCCGTGCGTGACGGTGATGATGATGGCGCAAAAGAGCACCGACCAAATAACCCTGTTGGCCACAATTTCAATGCTGTTGGCCGGGGCCAGCAGCATGAAGTAAATGGGCAGGAGCCCCCACAGCCCGTAGGCGCCAACGCCGTACATCACTCCTGTGGCGGCGGTCGATCTGGCAGCTTTGACCGGTTTGCCGGCGGTGGTGGCTGAATTGTCTGTTTGAGGCTTGCTAACTGTCACAGTCTCCATAACAACACCGATGTCAATTTATTTCCATGTCCACTTTAAATCCTGTGGACGGCAAGGCCGGGGCGTCCGGACTTCGCGTGTCCGTCCCTGACTAGTTGGTCACTTTCATCGTGCGGGCCTTACCGGCTTCGCTTCCTGAGAATTAGACTGACACAAGCAGCGCCCCAATCGCGCCCCGTGTGCAAGAGTTGACGCAGTGTTCTTGTTGATTTTGCGATTTACGGTTCGGAAGGACTTTATTCTTGGCTAACTCGAGCGCCACCCGCCCATTCCGCGTCGCCATCATTGGTTCCGGTCCGGCGGGCGTCTATGCAGCAGACATATTGACGAAGTCCCAGGAAGTTGCCGGCGGCGACGTTCAGGTCAGCATCGACCTTTTTGAGTCCCAGCCTGCCCCGTACGGCCTGATCCGCTACGGTGTTGCCCCCGACCACCCGCGCATCAAGGGCATCATGAATGCACTCCACAAGGTGCTTGACCGCGGGGACATCAGGTTCTTCGGCAATGTGACCTACGGGCGGGACCTGACGCTGACGGACCTGCAGAAGCACTACGACGCCGTCATCTTCGCGACAGGTGCCACGAAGGATGCCGTCCTTGACATTCCCGGCATCGAACTCGACGGTTCGTACGGTGGCGCCGACTTCGTGTCCTGGTACGACGGCCACCCGGACGTATCCCGCGAATGGCCCCTGACGGCCAAGGAAATCGCTGTCATCGGCAATGGCAACGTTGCACTCGATGTGGCCCGAGTCCTGTCAAAGCACGCCGAGGATATGCTCGTCACCGAAATCCCCGAGAACGTCTACCAGGGCTTGAAGTCCTCGCCGGTCACCGACGTGCACATCTTCGGCCGCCGCGGCCCCGCCCAGGTGAAGTTCACACCGCTGGAATTGCGCGAGCTCTCCCACTCCCGCGACGTGGACATTGTCCTGTACGAGGAGGACTTCGACTTCGACGAGGCCTCCGATGCCGCCATCAAGGGCAACAACCAGGTCAAGATCATGGTCAACACGCTGACCAACTGGCTCGCGGAGGACCACGACGAAACCCGGGTTCCGGCGTCGCGCCGCCTGCACCTGCACTTCCTCCACACCCCCGTGGAGATCACCGGCGATGACGGCCGAGTATCCGGCATCCGTTTCGAGCGCAATGAACTCGACGGCACAGGCAACGTTCGCGGCACCGGCGAGTTCATCGACTACCCGGTCCAGGCCGTGTACCGGGCTGTGGGGTATCACGGCTCGGAGCTTTCCGCGGTGGACTTTGATGCCCGCCGAGGCGTCATTCCGAACGACGGCGGCCGCGTGTTGGGCGCCGACGGAACCCAGGTGCCGGGTCTGTATGCGACCGGCTGGATCAAGCGTGGGCCTGTTGGTTTGATCGGCAGCACCAAGGGTGACGCCCTGGAAACCATCGGATGCCTCTTGGAAGACAGGCTCAGCCTGCCCGTCGCCGAGCATCCCGGCGAGGACGAAATTGTGCAGCTGCTTGAATCGCGCGGCGTGGAATTCACCACGTGGGAGGGCTGGAACAAGCTCGACAACCATGAAAAGCAGCTGGGAGCCAACTACGTTCCCGCCTCCGGAATCGAGATTGTCCGTGAACGGGTCAAGGTCGTGGACCGCGAGCAGATGGTGAACATCTCCAACGGTTAGTGCCGTCCCGGGAACCCTTGCCAGCCCAGTCCGGAAAAAGCAGCGCCGCCCACCGTCCGTCGGCGGCGCTTTTATGCTGCTTGTAGGCAGAAGGTGCCATCGGGCCGGAGCTAATACGTTACAAGACACAAAATGACGACGTTGAATCTCAAATTGTGAGATAAAATTCAGTGAATGTGATTGATCTGGTAATGCACCGCTATTGTTGATGAGTTGAAAAATTCCTGAAGATGAAGCGGTTTCCATGAACTTGTTTAGAACAAAATCCATTGAGCGCTCCCTTGCCGACGCGGACGAGCCGGGCCACGGCCTCAAACGCACCCTGACCACCTGGGATCTGATGATCATGGGAATTGCCGTCGCCGTTGGCGCGGGCATCTTCTCGGTTGGCGCCAAGGCAGCCGCCCACCACGCAGGCCCTGCCGTCACAGTTTCCTTCGTTCTTGCCGCGGTCACCTGTGCGCTGGCCATCATGTGTTACGCGGAATTTGCCACGGCCATTCCGGTGACAGGCAGCGCCTACGTATTCACCTACGCAACAGTCGGTGAGCTGCTGGCCTGGATCATCGGCTGGAACCTGATCCTTGAACTGCTCATGGCGGCCTCCGTCATTGCCAAGTACTGGGGCATCTACCTTAGTAATTTCTTTGAAGCCGTCAACCTCGACATCCCCTCCAACTTTGCCCTTGGCCCTGTCACGGTCTTCTGGGGGCCGCTCGTCGTGGTGGCTGCCTTCACGTTTGTCCTTGTGATGGGGACCAAACTTGCGGCGCGCATCAACAACGTGTTCACGCTGATCAAGATCTGCATCGTTTTGTTTGTGATCGTGGTCGGCTTCTTCTACGTCAAGGTCGAGAACTACCAGCCCTTCATTCCGCCGTCTCAGCCTGTCACTGCCACCGACACGTCGTGGCAGGTCCAGCCGTTCCTCTCTTTGCTAACGGGGGCCGAACCGGCCATGTACGGCTTTGTGGGCATAGTTTCGGGTGCGGCCCTGGTGTTCTTTGCCTTCATCGGCTTTGACGTCGTCGCCACGAGCGCCGAGGAAGTCAAAAACCCCGCCAAGACGCTTCCCCGCGGCATTTTCGCCGGCCTGGCCGTTGTTACCGTTCTGTACATCCTTGTCACCTTGGCCGTCACCGGAATGGTGTCCTACAAGGATCTTGCAAAGGTTGCGGATCCTTCGCTATCCACGGCATTCTCCCTTGTCGGGGCGGAATGGGCAGTCGTCGTCATTTCCCTGGGTTCCCTGATTGGCCTGACAACGGTGATCATGGTGCTCCTGATGGGCCTGGCCCGCGTCATGATGGCCATGAGCCGCGATGGGCTGCTGCCGCGGGGCCTGAGCAAGACCTCGGACCGCCACGCCACCCCGGCCCGCACGCAGATTCTGAGCGGCGTCTTGGTCGCCATCCTTGCCGGATTCACACCCGTTGAATTGCTGAGCGAAATGATCAACATCGGCACACTCAGCGCCTTCGTCATGGTCAGCATCGGCATCCTCGTCCTGCGGCACAAGCGCCCGGACCTCAAGCCGGCCTTCCGTGTTCCGTTCGGACCGGTGATTCCGGTCCTCTCGGCCCTTCTGTGCATTTACCTGATGCTGAACCTGGCCACCCTGACGTGGGTCTTCTTCGCGGTCTGGCTCGTTGTGGGGCTCGTGTTCTACTTCGGCTACGGCTACTGGAATTCCCGCCTGCGCAAGGAAGACGCCGTTGCCGCCAGCTTGGCAAAGTCAGTGACGCCCCTGGACTAAAACGCTCCCCAAGCGAAGGCGCGTCGGGGTCTTTCGGCCGGGGTCCGCCGCCGGTGGACAGCACTTTGCCCGCTCTCAGGCTTTTATGTCAGGCTGGCAGGAACTGCCCGGTCCCCGGTGCGGGATTGGGATTTTAACCCTGACTGGAGCATGAATGACAATTCCCCATGGCCTCAAGGACGTCGCCCCTGAGTCAGTCATGCTGGCCGGTGCCGGCCGGGCCATCCTGTTGCAGCTGGCAAACCCGGGTGTTGGGCATGGTGTTGCCCGCCATTCCGACTTTGCCGCAGATCCGCTCAAGCGATTGCACGGGACACTCGGCTACATCTATGCCCTGACCAATGGCACACCGGGGCAACTGAAGACTGTGCGGTCCCGGGTGCAGCGTGCGCACCTGCCGGTCAGGGGCGAACAGTCCGAACAGCACCCTGCGTACTCCGCCGGTGATCCCACGCTCCAGCTGTGGGTGGCCGCGACGCTCTACGATTCCGGCATGCAAAGCTACGACGCCGTTTTCCCTGCCTTGTCACCGCACGATGCAGAGGGGCTCTACCGTGACTATGGTGTGCTCGGCACGGCACTGGGCATGCCCGCCGGGCTGTGGCCCGCCAGCCGTGCCGACTTTGCCGTGTACTGGGAATCCCAGCTGGCCACATTGGCGGTTGATGGCACCATCAGGGCCGTGGCTGAAGAGTTGCTGGCCGCAAAAAACGCCCCACTGTGGGTGAAAGTTCTCATGCCGCTGGCAAGATTCCTGACAGTGGGCCTGCTCCCTTCATCAATCCGTCCCATGTACGGCTTCAGCTGGTCCGGGCGGCAGGATCTCTTGCTCGGGGCAGTGTTCAAGGTGGCATCAGTGCTGGTACGGATCACGCCCAAGGCGGTTCGGCATGCCCCCATGCGCTACTACCTCAAGCGCATTCCTGGCTAAGGCGCCGCATAGCGAACCACCCAGTCCACCAGGGGACGCAGTTTCTCCCACTGCTTCTCAATTTCACGGTGGGCATCCCCGGTGTCCAGCCAGTCAGGCCTGCCAAGGGGAAGGGAGGCGCTGAGCGTCTTGTGTTTGAGCAGCCCTGGCCGTGGATGGTCCTTGGGGAATCCGCGCGGAATTGTTTTCAGCGTTTCGCCATCAAGGCTGAACCCCGCCGAAACCAGATCGTCGGTGATCGACTCCAGCGCCGCCCCGCTGACAGTGGAATCCACCGCCATCCGGTACCTGGAAAGCTGCGCGGGGGAGGATGAGTGGTAGCCGCCGCCAAGGAGCAGCCCGTCGGCGCTCATCTGGAGATAGAAACCTACGCCCTCGTAGTTTGAAAGGAACATTCCCTGGGCCGTCTTGTAGGGCGATTTGTCCGCCGAGAACCTCACATCCCTAAAAGGGCGGAACAGCTTGCCTGTGCCGAACCTCGGTTCCAACAGGCTTTCGAGGGCAAGCAGCGGTCCCAGCACATCGGCGTCGTACCTGTCTTTGTGCTCCAACCACCACTGCTTGTTGTTGTTGTCCTCAAGGAGTTCATAGAACTCGATGGCCGCCACTGGAATGCCCGTGAAAGTAGTCATGGCTTGAGCCTAGGGACGCGGGGGTGCCGACGCCATGGCCGGCCGCCACGTGGAGCACAACGTACCGGATCGTGCTGGGTGTGGGGGAATGAAGTCAGCACATTAGGTGGGCCTAACTGGACTGAGTCCAGAATGGGCCCCATGATTGACACATGGTCACCAAACAGCAGTCGGAAGAGATGTTGCGGGCAGCTTCGCTGCGCGTGACCCGACCCCGTCTTGCCGTCCTGGAAGCGGTGAGCACCAACCCCCACGCCGATGCCGACACCATTATTGGTGAGGTTCGCAAGGATTTGGGCACTGTTTCCAAACAGGCCGTCTATGACGTCTTGGCAGTCCTGGTGGAGACCAATTTGGTGCACCGCATTGAACCGGCAGGCTCACCGGCACGTTTTGAAACGCGGGTGGGGGACAACCACCACCACGTGGTGTGCCGATCCTGTGGGGACATTGCCGATGTCGACTGCGCTGTCGGCCACGCACCTTGTTTGCGCGCCTCCAACAGCCATGGTTTCAGTATTGACGAAGCCGAGGTTACGTACTGGGGGACCTGCCCGGACTGTGCAGCAAAAAGAATTTTGAATGAACAAGATCTCACGAGTACATAGGAGCGAATAGCAAAAATGACTATCGAAAACACCGCGCCACTGACAACTGCCGCAGGCGCACCGGTTGCCAACAACCAAGACAGCCTCACCGCCGGCCCCCGCGGCCCCATGCTGTTGCAGGACGTTTGGTTCCTTGAGAAGCTGGCCCACTTCAGCCGCGAGGTCATCCCCGAGCGTCGCATGCACGCCAAGGGCTCAGGCGCCTTCGGCACCTTCACTGTCACCAATGACATCACCAAGTACACCAAGGCGAACATCTTCTCCGAGGTTGGCAAGCAGACTGAAATGTTCGCTCGCTTCTCCACCGTTGCAGGCGAACGCGGCGCTGCCGACGCCGAGCGCGACATCCGCGGATTCTCGCTGAAGTTCTACACCGAAGAGGGCAACTGGGACCTGGTGGGCAACAACACCCCCGTGTTCTTCTTCCGCGATCCCCTGAAGTTCCCCGATCTGAACCGCGCAGTCAAGCGCGACCCGCGCACCAACATGCGCAACGCCGAGAACAACTGGGACTTCTGGACCAACCTGCCCGAGGCCCTGCACCAGATCACCATCGTCATGTCCGACCGCGGCATCCCTGCCAGCTACCGCCACATGCACGGTTTCGGCTCGCACACCTTCTCCCTGATCAACGCTGCGGGCGAGCGTTTCTGGGTCAAGTTCCACCACATCACCCAGCAGGGCATCAAGAACCTGAGCGACGCAGAAGCCGGCGCCCTGGTTGCTGCCGACCGCGAGTCCAGCCAGCGCGACCTCTTCGACTCGATCGAGAACGGTGACTTCCCGAAGTGGAAGCTCATGGTCCAGATCATGCCGGAAGCCGATGCACAGACCTACAAGTACCACCCCTTCGACCTGACCAAGGTCTGGTCCAAGAAGGACTACCCGCTGATCGAGGTTGGCGAGTGGGAACTGAACCGCAACGCCGAGAACTACTTCGCCGATGTTGAGCAGTCCTCCTTCACCCCGGCCAACGTTGTGCCCGGCATCAGCTTCTCCCCGGACCGCATGCTGCAGGGCCGTTTGTTCTCCTACGGCGACGCTGCCCGTTACCGCCTGGGTGTAAACCACCACCAGATCCCGGTGAATGCGGCGCGCAACAACGTCAACACGTACCACCGCGACGGCCAGGGCCGTGTGGACGGAAACCAGGGCCGCACCCCCGGCATCGAGCCGAACTCCTACGGCCGCTGGCCCGAGCAGCCCGCCTACGCCGATCCGGCGCTGGCCATTGGTGCCACGGCCGACCGCTTCAACTACCGCGAAGACGATGCCAACTACTTTGAGCAGCCCGGCATCCTGTTCCGCGAGAAGATGACCGAAGAGCAGCGCCAGGTGCTCTTCGAGAACACCGCCCGCGCCATCGATGGTGCCTCACAGGCCACAATCGAGCGTCACATCTTCAACTGCAGCCAGGCCGATCCGGCCTACGGTGAGGGTGTTCGTAAGGCCATCGAAGCCCACCAGGCTTCCAAGGCTTAGTCCCTAAAGACGTACGACGGCGGCACTCGCCTTTCGCATTCAGCGGAAGGTAAGGTGCCGCCGTCGTTGGTTAACGCACGAATTCCTATGGGTGGGGTTTTAGCCCAGGAGGTGTTCGCGGCCGAACATGGCTGCCGCTGCGCGTGCAGAGGGCGTCCCGGCATCGAGGTCGGCACCGGCGGCCACAAGCAGGGCGCTGACAGCGTCCTCGCCCTTGAACAACGCCCCGGCGAGGGGCGACTGGTCCCTTCCGTTGCGGATGTCGACATTGGCGCCGCGGCCAATGAGCATGGACACGGTGCCGGCCTGGCCCTTGTAGGCGGCGAGCATCAGCAGCGTGTTCCCGTCGGGATCCTGGACGTCCACCGACAGTCCGTGGTCAAGGAATTCGGCCAGTTCGGCACTTTTGCCGTCCCGTGCAAGGTCCATGGCCAGGGCGATGAGTTGGGTGTTCTGTTGTTCGTTGAGGGCGGGGTTCTTGGTCATTTCTCCACAGTAGGCGATGGGCGGCAGCTTTGCCCTGTGACAGGCTACTCGGAGCGTTGTCAGTCCTGGGACAGGGGCAGGTCCAGGCCGCCGCCGGCCACAAAATCGGCGATTTGTTGCGGTTCCTCGCCATGCCGCCTGGCAAAGAGGTGGATCACGGCAGGGACGGGAGAGGGCCACTCTTCGGTGACCCACAGGGTGACGCCCTGGAAGGGCGGGCGTGAGTGGGAGGCCAGGACCGTCATGTTCTTGGCCAGTGCCAGCAACGACAACGGGTCCGTGCCATCAAGTGTCGCGGCAGGGAAACGCGCAACGGCGCTCCAATGCCCGCCCCGGAAGGATTCGCCCGGCGCGGGACCGACAGGTTCGATGTGGAAAGGGCGGTCGGCCCATCCAGGAGGTTCCCAGGCCCTGTCGGGTCCGGGGGTGGGGCCGCCGGGGGTGTCCGACACCAGGCCACCTCCCCAGACGCGCAGCCGCTCATCGAGCCCCTCGGTGTTGCCGACGGCCACCCGTTGGTGGGCCGGCAGGCGGAGGGCGGAAGCCGCAGTCGTGCTTCCGGGCCAGGAAAAGAACGCATGCACTGTGGGGGTGGAGGTCTCGGGGAGCGGCTCGCCCACGGCATCACCCACGGGATGCCAATTCAAGGCGATGTACAACTGCGCGGCGGTGGCCCCGGCGAGGTCTGTCATGGCGCGGCGCAGGTGGCCGTAGCACCGCAGGAGGTCGGCGGCGGATTCGGCCCCAAAGGCGATGGACGGGTCATTGAGCCGAAGGAGGAAGTGTCCCTGTGCCAGGGGCACTTTGGGCCTGCGGATGCCCCAAAACGTTGAGGCGAGCAATTGTTCCCGCATGGTGGCACCTGACCCTGGGCGTTGGCATTGGTTGCCAGCATAGCGCGGCTCCCGCGGCGTTAAGCTGAATCCGTGCCTAAACTTCTTGCCGACATCACCCCGCTGCGTGAAAGCCTTCCGTTCAGGCGGCTGTGGATCGGCAACGGACTCTCATCCGTGGGCACCCAGTTGACGGTTGTCGCCGTCAGCCTCGAGGTCTACCACCTCACCGGATCCACCCTCGCCGTGGGCATGCTGGGTCTTGTTGCGCTTGTCCCGCTCGTGGTTGCCGGACTGTACGGAGGTGCCGTGGCCGACGCGCACGACCGCCGCAAGGTGGCCCTGTTTTCGTCAACGGTGCTGTGGCTCGTGACCATCTGCATTGCGGCGCAGGCCTGGCTGGGGCTTGGAAACGTGTGGCTCCTGTACGCGCTCATCGCCGTCCAGTCCGCCGCGGCAGGCGTGAACGGATCGGCACGCAGCGCCATTGTTCCGCGCCTTGTCCGGCTGGAGCTGCTGCCTGCAGCCAACGCGCTGAGCATGATCGTCATGGGCCTTGGCACCACCGTTGGCCCGCTGCTGGCAGGGGTGCTGGTGGCGAATGTTGGCTACGCCTGGACGTACTCGGTTGATGTGCTGACGTTCACGGCCTCGCTGTGGGCGCTGTTCAAGCTCCCGCCCCTGCCGCCACAGCCCGTCGACGGCGGGAAGCCTGTGCAGCGTGCAGGCCTGAAGTCGGTCCTTGAGGGCTTTTCCTTCCTTGGCCGCCGCAAGAATGTGCGCATGACATTCCTGGTAGACATGTGCGCCATGGTCTTTGCCCTGCCCCGCGCCCTGCTGCCTGCCATCGGCGCCGTGTGGCTGGGCGGCGGGGACCAGACCGCCGGGCTGCTGCTCGCGGCGATCGCGGCAGGCTCCTTCCTTGCCGCACTGTTCTCGGGACCCCTGGGGTACGTGCGCCGGCAGGGCCTGGCCGTCGTGTGGTCCATCACGGTGTGGGGCGGGGCTGTGGCCGCACTCGGCGGTGCCGTTTTGGCCGGCGGCCGCACGCACGACGGCGCGGTGTCGCCGTGGCTTGTCGCCGCGGTCGTTGCGCTGGTGGTCGCCGGCGTGGCGGACTCCGTCAGTTCCGTGTTCCGCTCCACCATCCTGCAGGCCGCGACCCCCGACCACCTCAGGGGCCGGCTGCAGGGCATCTTTGTCGTGGTGGTGACGGGCGGGCCGCGCCTAGGTGACGTGTTTTCGGGGGCTACCGGATCCTGGCTGGGCGAGGGCTGGGCGGCCGTTGTGGGAGGCCTGCTGTGCATCGCCGCGGTGTGGTCGCTGGCCACCTTCCAGCCCGGGTTCGTCCGCTATGATGCCCGGCACCCCAAGCCCTGATTCGGGAACAAGCACCGCCAGCAGGGCGTTTAAACCCATACACGCATCCCTTTAGAAAGGACTCGAAAGTGCGCAGCCATTTCAACGGACTTAAGACCACCGCCCTCTTCGGTGTGCTCTGGGTGGTGTTGCTTGGACTCGGGGCGCTCATTTCCAGCGGCACCAACAGTGCGGCGCCGTTGTGGATCTTTGCCCTGATCGGCGTCGCCACCACGGCGTACGGCTACTGGAACAGCGGCAAGATCGCCATCCGGTCCATGCAGGCCTACCCCGTGACCGAGGAGCAGGCCCCTGAGATCTACCGGATTGTCCGCGAGCTCTCCACCAAGGCAAACCAGCCCATGCCGGCCATCTACATTTCACCCACGCAGGCACCCAATGCCTTCGCCACGGGCCGCAACCCCAACAACGCGGCCGTGTGCTGCACCGAGGGCATCCTTGACCTGCTGGACGAGCGGGAACTGCGCGGTGTGCTCGGCCACGAGCTCATGCACGTCTACAATCGTGACATTCTCACATCTTCGGTGGCGGCCGCCGTCGCCGGTGTCATCACATCTGTCGCCCAGATGATGCTGTTCTTCGGCGGAGGGGACCGCCGCAACGCCAACCCGCTGGCCATGCTCGCCATGGCGTTCCTGGCGCCCATGGCGGCGTCCATGATCCAACTGGCCATCAGCCGCACCCGTGAGTACGACGCCGATGAGGACGGTGCGCGCCTGACCGAGGACCCGCTCGCCCTGGCCTCGGCCCTGCGCAAGCTGGAGCTTGGCGTGGCACGCCTGCCGCTGCCGGAGGAACAGAACCTTGTCAATGCCAGCCACCTCATGATCGCCAACCCATTTAGGAACGGCGGCGCCCGCAAGATGTTCTCGACCCACCCTCCCATGGCGGACCGGATCGCCCGGCTCGAGCAGATGGCAGGCCGCCCGCTGTAAGGCGGCAGCTGGGCATGGGGGACCGGCGCGGCGCCCCGGGGCCCGCGCCCTCCTCCAATAGGACAGAATGGTGTGATGCGACTGATTTTGATTAGGCACGGGCAAACCCCCAACAATGTTCGCAATCTCCTGGACACCGCAGTCCCAGGGCCTTCCTTGACACGGCTGGGGGAGCTGCAGGCCGCTGCCGTACCCGCCGTCTTGGCGGGACAGGACATTGACGCCTTGTATGTCTCCACCCTCACCCGCACGGCACAGACCGCGGCCCCGCTCGCCGCCGAACGGAACCTAAAACCGCTGGCACGAGCGGGGCTGCGTGAAATCAGCGCAGGTGACTTGGAAATGAAGGGCGACAGGGCCTCAGTCGAGGCGTACATGAAAGCGCTGATGTCCTGGCTAGGGGGGGACTTGTCCGCGCGTATGCCGGGGGCCGATACAGGCTTTGAGGTGCTCGAACGCTTTGACACAGTGGTTGAAGAGGCCGCTGAGCATGACGCCGTCGCCATAGTCAGCCATGGTGCCATGATCCGTTTCTGGGCCGGCCACCGCGGGGTAAACATCGACTGGTCGGATCCCAAGTACCACGACCTTTCCAACACAGGCATTGTCACCCTTGACGGCGAGCCGACAGGCAGCCACGCCAAGGGCGGCTGGCACATCCACTCCTGGCACGGTGCCCCGGCGGATGGCCTCGATGGCCTGGACGCAGACGGGCCGACGACGGAACTCACCCCGGATTCGATGTCTGGCACCGTCAGGGATTCCATCTGCGAAGCCACCGAGAATGGACATGAAAACAATTAAGAGTCGGCAGTCCGGGGACACCGGTGAAGCCCTGACCCGACCGGGCCCAGCCCACATCCCGTTCACCACCGCCAGCCTATGGCGGCTGAAGGGGATCAGCTGGGTGTGGCTGGGCACGGCGACCATCTGCATCGTGCTCCTTGCTGTGGGCGCCCCGCTGAACATCAATTTGTACCGCATGGCCCTGCCCTTTGCGCTGGGCATGGCCATCTTGCACTCCGCCGCGCTTGGCCTGACGGCCGCGCGCCCTGCGGCCGGCGTGCTCGTCTCGATCATTCCGATGGCAGTCATGCCGCTGGTCTCGGACCCCGTCGGTGCGGCACCCATGCCCTTCAGCGTGGTGGCCATGAACACTCAGGTGCTTGTCATCTGCGTGGCGGCGCTGCGCAGCCACTGGATGGTTCCCGCCGCAGGGTGGCTCGCGAGCGTCATGGTCGGTGTGGTGTCCAACTACCTGACAATGCCCCACGGACAGTCGGAGGGGGCGCAATACAACGTCGTCATCTTCGCGGCCGTATCGGGGGGACTCATGGTTGCCGCCGTCGTTGCCCAGCAATGGCAGCACATACGCGCGGAGCTCGTCGCGGAACGCACAGTCAGCGCCGAGGAACTGTCCCGGCGCAGGCTGGCGGAGGAGCGCACCCGCATTGCCCGGGAGCTCCACGACGTCGTGGCGCACGGGATGTCGGTGGTGGTGGTCCAAGCGACCACCGCGACCTACCGCCATCCCGGGCTCAGCGAGGAAGTCAAGGCGGAATTTGATGACATTGCCGCCAACTCCCGGCGCGCCATGACGGAAATGCGCAGCATGCTCGGCTCCCTGCGCAACGAGCAGGCGGGGCGTGAGCTGGGGCCGCAGCCCAACCTCGCGGACCTGCCCAGGCTCTTTGTCTCGGCCCGCTCGGCGGGGGTCACCATCCCCGAACCCGAGCTGTCCGACGTCGAACGTTACGACATCAGCGAGGTGATCGCACTGACCGCCTACAGGATCGTGCAGGAGGCGCTGAGCAACGTCATCCGCCACGCGCCCGGTGCCACCGTGACGATTGGATTCGCCGTGAACAATGGAAGGCTCGACCTCTCCGTGGTCAACTCCAGCTCGGCCGTGGGCGCCGTCATGGCCCAGCTGGACAAGGGCGCGCACGTGGGTCAGGGGCTGATTGGGATGCGGGAGCGTGCCGCCATTGTGGGCGGATCGGTTGTTTGCATCCCCACGTCCGACGGCGGATTCTCCGTCACGGCCAGACTCCCGCTGGGTGCCAACAACGGCAATGCTTCAAAAGCGACAAATTCGACCAAGGGAAGTGCCCTGCCATGAGCATCAGAGTACTGGTAGTTGACGACCAGGCCATGGTCCGGGCAGGTTTTGCGGCGCTGCTCTCCGCGCAGGACGACGTCGAGGTGGTGGGGCAGGCGGAGAACGGCGCCCAGGCCGTGGAGCTGGCCGCCACCTGCAATCCGGATGTGGTGCTGATGGACGTGCGGATGCCCGTCATGGACGGCCTGGAGGCGGCCAGGCGAATCCTTGCCGACGTCCAGGGGCCCGCAACAACCCATGTGCTGATGCTGACAACCTTTGACGCTGACGACTACGTCTACGATGCGCTGCGGCTCGGCGCCAGTGGTTTCCTACTCAAGGACGCGCTCGCCGACGAGCTCGTGGCGGCCGTGCGGATCGTCGCATCGGGGGAGGCTCTTCTTGCGCCGTCGGTGACGAAGCGGCTGATCGAGCAATTCGCCGTTTCCGGGGTCCGGCCTGCGCTCTCCAGGGAACGGCTCGATGGGCTCACCGAGCGCGAGCTTGAGGTCATGACGTTGATCGGCAGGGGTTTTTCGAACCAGGAGATTGCCGCCGAGCTGTTCATTGCCCAGCAAACAGTGAAAACACACGTCAGCAAGATCCTGGCGAAGCTTGGATTGCGGGACAGGGTGCAGGCAGTGGTGCTGGCCTATGACACAGGGCTGGTTGAGCCGGGCAGCTGAGACCCGCTGGCCAAACGGTGCACGGGGCATGACCCTTTTGGCCAACCTGAACCCGAGGGTGCAGTCCTGTTGGCCAAAACCCGTTGTTATCGATATCTTTCTTTGTCTTGGTCAGGCGCCAAGCGGCCCGTTGAGTGCTAATTTCATCACAGGAGCCGTCGGGGGCGGCTGCGGTGGGCGGTGTCCCGTGCGCCCGCGTTAGATCCCATGTCCTATCTGGACCGTGCGCTGCAAGCCACGAAATCTACGCCGGGTGCTGTGCCCACGGGCATCATGCGCCCCCAACACAAGAGGAACTCAGTGAAGAGAACCTTGCCTTTGACAGGGCCAAGAAGATCAAAAACAGTGCTCGTGGCGGCCGCCTTGACCGTCATGGTCGGCGGCACCCTGCCGGCTGCGGCCATGGCCGCCCCTGCCGTTCCGCCTGACGCGGCGGCATCCGTGCTCGCGGCAGGCACGGCATCGCTGGACATTGCCGGGGTCACCATCTCCGGCCAGCTCAGCGACGTCACCCGCGACGTGCTGGTCAACCCCTACACCGTGGGCGAAAAAGTGAACTACACCTTCACGGTGAAAAACACGCGCGCCCAGTCAGTTACGGTTGTGCCTGCCTCCGGCAGCTTCGCGCCCTTTGTCCCCGCGGACGGCCCCGGCAACTGCCGGTGGATGAACCTGACGGCGGGCGCCGGCTACAACTGCACAACAGCCAAACACACAGTGACAGCGGCCGACCTCGCCACAGGCTTCTTCGCCACCACCACAACGTGGCAGGTAGGCGCGGATACAGAGACACTTGCGACGCCGGCCGTCGCCCTGCGCGCCAGCGCCGCCACCCCGGTGGGCCAGGTCAGCATCTCGGGAACACCGGCGACCCCGCAGCGGAACACCTCAGCCTCACCCTATGCGGTGGGGGAAAAGCTGACCTACTCCTTCACCGTCCGCAACAACGGGACAACCGCCATTACGGTTGAGCCGGTTGCGGGGGCATTTTCCCCGTTCCTCGCAGCGGACGGGCAGGGCAACTGCCGCAACGCCAGCCTGTTGGCGGGCGCCAGCTACACCTGCACCACGGCACAGCACACGGTAACCCGAGAGGAACTCGACCGCGGCTACTTCCTGCCCACAACGTCATGGACCGCAGGCGCTGCCTCGGCTGAGGTCACCACCGATCCGGCGAAGCTGGGCATCCCCCTCGAGGACCCGCTCTCCGGCTACCTCAACGCAGCACCTGCCGACCGCGGGGTGGGCTTCCACGACGTTGACAAGACGGGCGCGCCCAGGGCAATCCGCAACGACCTTTCTGCAGGCACACTCTCAGGAATGGTTGAGTTCGCCCAGAACCACACCGTCAACCCGGCAGGCAACCACGCAGCCGCCATGCCCGACCTTGTGGCCGAACGCCAGGCGCTGCTGATGTTCACGCCGGCCCAGGCCACGAGCCGGGTCAGCGTGTCGGCCAGCGTCAAGGGCGTTGCCAAGGGCAGCTTCGATTTGAAGCCCCCGGCCGAGCTGCCCGCCACTGACGCCAGCTTCCCGGCCGACCGCCCGGCAGTTGTTTACTCCAAGCGCACCTGGAGCGTCGACCTGCCCTGGGACGTGGTTGTCCCCGGACTGGAGCTGGCATTCAGTGACGCCAGCAGCGCAAGGGGAACCCTCCCGGCGTCGAACATCACCATGGCGCCGCCCTCCGAACTTGTCATCAACAACATTGAGCTGGGCATGCTGACGACGCCGAACATGAGCGGCAACCACGCCTTCATCAACAAGCCTGCACAGTCGGCCGCGGACTACTTCCAGACCATCCCCGTCTCCAAGCTGGTCATGGCGAAGTACGAGAGTGTGCGGCTGGACACGGTCATCGTGGAGAACGGAAACATCTACACGCCGGCGAACCCGTCGGTGACCAATGGCGATGTCTACTCCGGCGACATGCGCGAGAGCGTCGGCAAGGCCCAGGTCTCAACGGGCATCAACCTTGCGAACTTCGGCATGACCTCTGGCCCCATGAACCAGGTGCAACCGTCCCTGTACAACCAGCGGATCATCCACCATTCAGCGGGCCTTTACGCCAACGGGCGCGCCGAACACGGGCTCTCGGGCGGCAACGGCATGGCCACCATCTACTCCTCAAGCGGCAATGAACTCAGCCACGAACTGGGCCACTCCTACGGCCTGGGCCACTACCCGGGACAGAACTCCTCCCTCCCCGGGGACGCCGCAACCATCAACGCAACGCACCACGCCGACTCCGGCTGGGGCTATAACGCCTACCGTGACGTCATGCGCCCCAACCTGGCCATGGGTGCTTTCCGGCCCGACGGTGTGGACATCAACGGCCTGCCCTTCAAGCAGACCTTCGGGGGGTCCTACAACTTCCTGATGGACGCCATGTCAGGCGGCTGGGTTGAAAGCAACTACTCTAACTACACCCTCCACACCGGATTCAGTGCAGACCTGATCCAGGAAGGCATGAAGGCAGTGGTGCCCGACCTGGCCTACCCCAGCGGCTACCGCGATTGGGACGCCACGGCGCAGGGCTACGTTGACGCCAAGGCAAAGAACCCGGCGTTCAACTACCTGCGTCCCACCTCCGTCGGCGTTCCTGTTGTCACCTTGTTGGGCGGCTATGTGCCGGCAAACCCGGCCAAGGCAGTTTTGTACCCCTCCTTGCGATCCAACTGGGGCAACTCCTTTGACTACCCGGCCCCGGCCCAGGATGCACCTGCCACCACCAGGGTTTGCTGGATGGACGTTTCCTTCCAGAATGGCAGCTCAAAGAAATTTGCCGTCAGCGGCGGGGTCAGCGGCATACCCGCAGCGAACGCCCTGCAGTTCAACATCAACATTGCCCAGGCCGACAAGCCCACGGGTGCAGGGCTGTTCTGCAAGCAAAACGGCACCACCAGCCAATACGGAAACCACATCGACATCGCCACCGACCTCCCTGCCATGCCCGCCGCTGTGACGATCGGTCAGGAGGCCGGCTACACGGCGGTGCGCGACGCCGAAATGCCCGCACTCCAAAGCGGGCTCGAGCGGCTGGCAACAAGCACGCTGCCCCTTCTGGAGAGGGACTCGAAGATTGCCCTTGACACGTGGAAGGGTGATCTCGGCCTGCTGTCCCCGGCTGCACGCACAGTGGCAGGGAAGATTCTTGGCAACGAAACAGCTGCCGGCAATGCCGCCAAGTTCCTGCGCTACTACCAGGACACCGCAGCTACCACGGCGACCCTGAACAGGTTCAAGGATCTGCTCGTCAGCTCCGCGCTGATCCCGGATGCGGGCACCAAGGTGGTTCCCGCCGGTGCTGCCATCAAGGTTGACGCCGGCAACAGTGGAATTGCTGCGGGCTATTGCCTGAAGCTCTACACCAACCCCGACGGTTCGCTGGAGGCCCGGGTGCCCACGGCAGCCACCCTCGCCACGGAGTGCACAGGCACAGCGAACGAGAAGTGGTTCATGGACGCCCGCGGCGCGGTGCACAGCGCAGCCCGGCCCGAGCTGTGCCTGAGCAGCAGCAACCCCAGCCGGCCTGCCAATTGCGATATATCAAGCGTGGCGCAGCAGTGGAGCTACCAGGCCGACGGGCATCTGAACTCGGTGGCCTCGCCGGGTTACTCCGTTGACCTGAACCGGGCCACCCGCCTGCCCATCCTGTACCAGACATCAGGCGGCGGCAACCAGAAATGGGTGGGTCTGACCACCAGCAGCGTGCCCGCGCTGGTCCTGCTGGACGCGGCGTCCCTGAAGAAGGTGGGTGAGCTGGGGCTCTAGCCTCCCGCCTCAACAACTGACCCGCAATAGTGGTCGAAAAATGCACGAATTTCTTGCATGTTCAGCCACTATTGCGGGTCTGTTCTTTTGGGGTCAGCCGAGCGGCTGGACCAGCTTGAACATGGCGCCGGTGCAGTCGGTGAGGCCGGCGATCCTGCCGTAGGGGGAATCCTCGGCGGGGTTCACGATCGTGGCACCCATGGTGAGTGCCAGGGCGATGGCGGCATCGACGTCGTTCGTTTGGAAGTAAATCTGCCAGCTGGAGGGGACCTCGGCCGGAAGATAACCGGAGGCGTCCATGATGCCGGCCAGTTCCTTGCCGCCGTCAACAAGGTTGGTGTAGCGGAACTCGGGTGTGTCGCTCATGACGGAGGCCTGCAGGCCAAAGATGTTGGTGTAGAAGTCGACGGCAGCCGCGTAGTCCTTGCTATGGAGCTCGTGCCAGGCGGCGGCGCCGTCTACCTCATGGGCCTGGAAACCTGTGTGACCGCCGAACTCCCACATGCCCACAGCGGCTCCGCCGGGGTCACCGATCATGGCCATTTTCCCTTGCTCGGGCACGTCCATGGGTTCCATGAAGGGCATGGCCCCGGCGTTCTTTGCCGCAGCCATGGTCTGCTCAATGTTGTCAACGCGGAGGTAGGTTGACCACATGTCGGGGTAGCCCTGGCCGTCCTCCTGGCTCTGCATCAGGCCGGCAACACTCTTGCCGTCCTTGAAGGCCGTGGTGTAGCCGCCGTACGTTTCCTGGTCCCCCACGTCGTAGGTCCAGCCAAACAAGGCTGCGTAAAACTCTTGCGACTTCTTCATGTCCGAAGTCATCAGATCAATCCAGCACGGTGCTCCGGCCGGGATTCCCTGGGGGTTCATCATGGCTCCAAACTAACGATGTTTGCTGCGGTTTTGGGGGACAAATGGAACACTATGCCCGGCCGTCGCCGCGGGCAAGAGCAAGAAGCGCCCACCGGCTGAAAGTTTCCCCGCAGTTGGTGGGGAATTCAGGGATGGGCGCTTTGGGTGCCGGAGGTCGTGGGGATCAGCGAAGGTTCACGAACTGCAGGTCGGCGTCCTCGAACTTGCGCAGCAGTGCCATGACGTCCTGGAGGTCGTCGCGGCTCTTGGAGCTCACGCGCAGTTCGTCGCCCTGGATGGTCGACTTGACGCCCTTGGGGCCTTCGTCGCGGATCAACTTGTTGATCTTCTTGGCGATGTCCTGTGCGATGCCTTCGACGATCTCGGCTTCAAGGCGGTATTCCTTGCCCGATGCGAAGGGCTCGCCGGCATCAAGGGACTTCAGGGAGATGCCGCGCTTGATCAGCTTGGATTCAAAGACGTCCATGACGGCCATGACACGCTCTTCGGAGTTTGCCTTGATGAGGATCTTTTCGCCGCTGAAATCAATCTCGGCTCCAACACCCTTGAAGTCGTAGCGCTGGACTACTTCCTTCTGTGCCTGGTGCAGGGCGTTGGCGACCTCTTGCTTGTCGACCTTGCTGACGACGTCGAACGTTGACTCACTGGCCATGATTCCTCCATATGCGTGGAAATTTGAACGGTTGATTTGAATCTAAGCCTAGCGCCCGAGGGCCCCAAAGCGAGCGAAGCGAGGATTTGGGAGGGCGGTAGGCGCTAGCGCCCGAGGGCCCCAAAGCGAGCGAAGCGAGGATTTGGGAGGGCGGTAGGCGCTAGCGCCCGAGGATGGCGTGTGCAGCGTCACCGCGTCCGGCGCACAGCGTCCTCCAAGGTTTCCCCGGGCAGCCACACATTTGCGCTGGGCACAGTGGGGTGTGTTGAGACCACCCGAACAAGGAGGACCGATGACCGCTGATGAAGGAACCGCCGCAGCGCCGCATTCGATAGGCAGCAAGCCGAAGCTAGCCAAGAAGTCGGTGGGCACCGCCGTTGCAGCCGTGACATTGGCAGCCGTAACTGTGCTGTCCGGACCGGGCCTGGTTGCTGGGTCGGCGTCGAGCCTCGATGCGGCCGGGATTATCAGGACCCCGACAAATTCCGCGGCCACACGGATTGCGGGCGTCCACGAAGACCTGGTCCGCGCCGTCGAACTTCAACAGGTCACCCCTGAGCAGGCCGCTTTCCTGGAACGTCAGCTGGTCAAGCGGATCCAGGGCGAGGTGTAAGTCCCACATCGGTTTCCGGCTGGCCACTCAGGCAGGGGATTGGGCGGAAGATGTAGCGTCATAGACTCTGATTTTCGCGTTTTTTGGGCGTTTGGCCCCCTCGATTCGATTATTGGGCAAATACCTTGTATTGTTTTACTGCTTCCACTTGTTGGGGGCACAAGCTGGACCTGAAGCTTTGGGTTTAGCTGGCCACGGCAGATTACCCGAGCGGCCAAAGGGGGCTGACTGTAAATCAGCTGGCAACGCCTTCACTGGTTCGAATCCAGTATCTGCCACACCAAGGGGAAGCCCGGAATCTAGCGAGAAATCGCAGGTTCCGGGCTTTTCTGTTGTCCGAACCAATGACACAAAGCTGGCGTTTGTTAGAGCTTTGTTAGAACTGCTATTCATGGTCGGCACTTCCGCGGGAACGGCGGGGGACCAATGCGGCGGCTTTTTCGGCCGCATCTCGCCCCACACCTTCGAGCATGTGGGCATATGTGTCAGCTGTGAAACTTGACCGCGCATGCCCCAACCGCTTGCTGATGATGTTCATATCGACGCCGGCCGCGAGCATGAGCGAGGCTTGCCCGTGCCTCAAGTCATGGAGCCTTACCCGCCGCAGTCGCTTGCGGTCGGCGTCGGCTAGCTGTGAATCATCCGGAAAACGGACTTTGTCCGTTAGCCTCTGGAAATGGTCCGTGACCCAGCCGGGTGACAGTGGCTCGCCGTTCTCGCGGCAGAAGACCAAGCCATGATCCGAGTATGCGCCGCCCCACATCGCTTTTTCGATCCCCTGCTGTACCTGATGGTGGAGCAGAACGCCGGCCGTGACTTGGTCCAGTTCAATCTTGCGATATTCTCCGGAATCTGTTTTCGGGGCCGCAAATCGAAGCCCAAGGTGAATGAGTCCGCAATACTCGCACGGGACAGCGTCGCCGCCGCGCTCGGTCAATTGCTGACGCACGACGATGACGCCGGCCGAAGCATCCAGATTGTCCCAACGTAGCCCGCAGACCTCGCCCCTACGCATGCCCGACGCGGCGACAGTCTCATAGAGTGCCCCGAGCCTGTCGGACTGCACACAGTCAAGAAAAAGGCCTAGCTCTTCGGGCTGCCACGGACGTACTCGAGGATGGGGGACTCTTGGCAGCTCGACATCGCGCGCAGCGTTAAACGTCACCAGGCGCATCTTCACGGCGGTGCTGAGAGCGGATCTAAGACACGCATGCACTCTGGTGACAGTGTTAGCGCTCAGCGGCTTTCCGCTCTTCCCCGCCTCACCCTGTAGCTTCGTGAGCATGTCAGCGACGTGACCGGGCCGCAGGTCACGCAACCGCAGGTGGCCGATGCTCGGTTTCAGGTAGTCATCGATGTGTTGACGGTAAACCTTGACCGTGGCGGGACGCAGCCCGTTGGCTTCCTTTCGCGCCAGCCACGAGTCAAGCCAGCCGCCCACAGTGACCGCCTTATCGTCGGTCCATGTGCCCTCAGCAAGTTGCACCGTAATCTTTGACGCCGCCTGTTCAGCTTCGCGCTTGGTGTGGAAGCCGCCCTTCGTGATCTGGACGCGTCGCTTCGTTTCCGAGTCGCGGGGGCCGAGAACGTTGTACCACCAGGAACCGTGATTCTTTGAGCACGCCCTGACCTTGCCCGTGCGCGGATCTGTGAGAAGTTCTGACTTACGGCAGGTGCACCGCTTGAATACTGATCCGCTCACGACAACTCTGCGTTTTCTGGCAATTCCCGCAGGCCTTCGATGAGCGGCCAGTCAAGGTCCACTTCTTCTCTTCTGGATGTGATGGGCCGACTGTCCGCGTCATTGATCCAGCTGATATTTGGGAAGGCGTCTCCCATCAGCTTTCCAAGTTGGTTCGACCGAAGCATCTTAGCAATATGTTTGGCCGTGTTAGATCGACCCATTCTGGAAACTGCGTCATCGTCGAACGGGAAACGCACGTCATCAGCGAGCATCTCGCCTAAGTCTCTTATGGTCTGGCCGGATTCCTTCCACTGGCTAGCTGTGTTACTAAATTGGGCCCAGGAATCCTCGACAAGGACGACATCCAGACCCAACGCATGGCATAGTTCGGCTGCGGTGATGCGATCCGGCTCTCCAATATGCCGGTCAAGCAACACGTCCCAAAGAGCCGGGGGCGGACAATGTGCCACGTAGTGACGTGCTGATCCTTCAGACAGTTCATTGATGAGCTGGATTGCTTGCCGGTATCTATTCGCCCGCACGTACTTCCGTGTCGCGCTTTCCAGTTTCCGTTTCAGGTCTTTGACGTCGCCGGCAACGGTACGTTCATTCCATCGTGCCGTCGTGAGCTCAGCCGCGATTGGACTTGTTTGGGGAAATAGGGCAGAAACGTCGACTCCAAGGGCGCCAGCGAGTGCAGGCGCTTCGGTTAGCCGAACGGCCCTTGCTCCCAATTCGACTCGCGACAGTGTCCCTTGTGACCAGTTGACGCCGGCGGTGCGCATCAGGCTGGCGAGATCACTTTGAAACAACCCCTTGCGCTCGCGAAGTTCTTGGATGCGTTTGCCGACAGCTTCGTCATTGTTTGGTTCGCCCATATCCAAACTGTACCGCAAAATGCGATATCAGCATAGCTTGTGCCAGACCGTGTTATGCGGTATGATCAGAACTAAATATGCGGTATAGAGAAGAAGGTGGTTCCGATGAGCGATAACTCAGGGGTGGTTCAGCAGTCCATGACGATGCCGGTTTGGCCCGATGTGGGCCGGGCGCTTGGTATTGGCCGTAGTACGACCTACGAGCTGGTCAAGCGGGACGAGTTCCCCATCCGAATTCTGCGGTTGGGATCAAAGCGGCTCGTGTCGCGCGCCGATCTCATGGCGTACCTCGGCGAGACTGCCCCGGATCGCGTCGCCTAGGGGAACGCCGGGCGGCTAAGCCGCACAAGAATACTTGGCTCAGATGTTGCGCCGACAAAAGAAACGGCCCGGGTGTCCGCCAAGACAAAACCCGAACCGTCAAACATTTATCCAATTGGAGGATTTACTGCTATGAAAAAGGATACGCTCTCGCCGTTGCAGCTTGCAAGGGCTGGTTTTGTGAAGGATTCGGAGGAGTCCAGGCAGTATGGAGCGGCGTGGTACAGCGGACCGTCAGCGTACAGCCGCGACGGGTCTCTCGGTGCCTACGTGACATATTGTTCCGAGACCGACCTCGTGTGGCACTTGGATGTCGTCCCTGAGGCCTTGTACTCAGGAACCCAGATCTTGGAGTTTTTCGCGGCTCTTTCTGATCTTGCGGCGTCCATTGGTGGCGCGCCATTCGGGGGTGCGCCATCATGACGACGCTTGCGATTCCCGCCCGCGACACGAGTGCACGGCTCAGCGCCGACATGGCCAAGTTCAACAAGCGGCTTGACGCCGTCCACGCCGCAAAGCAGGTTCGCGAAGCGCCGGCATGGTTCACACCGCTGGACGGCCCGCACTCGCAGGTCGAAGCGCCACAGTGTGAAATGCCCGGATGTGTCGAAAGTGGCGCGGGCCACGGCGTGGACTCCCTGCATATGTCACGGCTCGAATGGTTGAGTGCCGACAAGGCGATTGGCCCGTTCGCGTCAATGAGCTACACGCTGGATGACGGTAAGCCCGGCTTCTATCTCGAATGGAGCCTGGAACCGGTCGAGGGTTCATTGGCGGACATGTCGGCGCTCGAGGACGCCCTCCGTGGCGTGGCCGCTCAACTCGGTGCCCGCGCCAAAACTTCCCCTTTCCATGCGAGTGAGGCCTAGCCCCGTGCGAACAGTACGCACGACCACCGCGACGGGCCCGGCCGACGACAGAGAGCCCGCCGCGATGGCGCATGAGTACTGGGAGCAGACACGGGCCCGGCGCGACGTGCTGGCCCGCCAAGCCGCGTTGGTGGCACTCGCTGACCGTCTACCAGACGCGAAACGGTACGCACGCGACATGCTTGCGGCCGAAACCGTCATGGATGAAATCGCGCAACAACGTAGGCAAGAACCGTTCAGAAAGAAGTCGTCCCAGTGACTCAAATCACTCTCACCATCCCCGTCGACAAGTACCGCATTGCACACACTCGACGCTACGACACTATCGAGCTGGAACGGCAAACCACCTGGCAGATCGACCAGTTGCCAAGCGGGGCAACCGTCCGGGTTGATACGGGCGGATTGCCGCCAATCCCGGACAACCTCGCTTGGCATCGGTACGGGCTGGAATACGTTATTGACTCGCCGGACGTGACCACGGCCCGGCAATGGTCGAGCATGCTCGACCAGCACTACGACGCGCTCGCCGGCCAAGCGCTCGATTCTTGGGGAGCCTGATGTCTAGGACATTCGCACAGGTGCGTCTGGACATGTGGGCCGATCCCGACGTGCGGAAGCTGCGGGAAAGCGAACAACGGTTGTATCTTCTGCTGCTAACGCACGACCTGACGTTTGCCGGCGTCGCTGACTGGCGCCCAGCACGGCTAGCAGGGTTCGCGGTGGACAGCACGGCGGAATCGATCCGTGAAGCCGCCCACGGCCTTGCCAGAGCCTCTTTCGTCATCATCGACGAGGACACGGAAGAAATCATGCTCCGTTCGTTCCTGCGCCATGATGGCCTGCTGCGGCAACCGAAGGTGTCCGTTTCGATGGCCAACGCTTATGCCACCACGGCATCGTCAACGATTCGTGGAGTGCTGATTCATGAGCTGCACAGGCTGAGAAAAGACTATCCGGAATGGGTCGCGTGGACCCTGCCGCAAGTCCAAAAGATCCTGGCACACGACGCCATCGATCCAAAGACTTTAGACGTTCCGGATGACCCCCATTTAGGGGTTGATTTACCCCTAGGGTTAGGGGCAGCTTTACCCGTAGATTTAGGGGTTGAGTTACCCCTTGCTTTACCAGATGACAAGGGGTCCGCTAAGGGGTTGCCTACTCCTGCTCCTGCTCCATCTCCATACATCCATCGCCATTCCGAAGCTCCGGACGCCCAAGGAAACGCGCCCGGACCGGCTGCGGGCAAGCCATCAATGTATGAGCATGGGGGCTTCGACTCAATAAAAAGTCGTCCAGACGTCAAAATGCTCTGCGATCAACTCGCGGACCGGATCGAAGCCAACGGTTCCCGGCGGCCGAACATCACCAAGACTTGGTTGGACGAGTGCCGGCGACTCGTCGACCTCGACGAGGTCGACCCCAGCAAAGCGGCCAACCTCATCGACTGGTGCCAGCGCAACGGCTTCTGGAAATCTAACATCCTGTCCATGGCAAAGTTCCGGAAGCACTACGACCAGCTCAGGTTGGCCGCGCTCGCAGACTGGGAGAAGAACCGTAATGGCCCTGCCTCGGATGGTGGCATCGATGTGGATGCTGTTCTGGGCAAGGATTACTGGATGCCGGGCACCCCGCCCGCAGACTTGACTATCGAAGGCGAGATCGGCTGGAAGAAATCCCAACGCGCCGCACACTTGGCTGAACGGCTCGTCGAGGCACGGTCAAAGCTGGGCGCGCCATGAGCGATCAACGCGGACCCCGCCAAGACGCTGACGCGGAAATGGCACTCATCGGGGCAGCGATGATGTACCCGCGCATCATGGACGACATCCAAATGGATTCACAGGACTTCTTCCGCCCCCAGCACGAACAACTGTGGGATCTGATCGTTGCCGAGCACCGCGCCGGCCACCCGTTCACACCTTCCGACCTGACGCAGCGCCTCATATCAGCCCCAATACAGGGACTCCACCCGTCGTACCTGCACAAGTGCACTGCGGTGGCACCCGTGGCCGGGGCGGCAACATACAAAGCCCAAACCATTACCGGACTTGCCCGTCTCCGGCGGCTCGCCTTAGTCGGCATGAAGTTGCAGGCGGAAGCAGCCCAAGCCCCGTGGGATGAGACAGAAGCCGTCCTCGACAAGGCGCGTGCGGTTCTTGATGAGACCGCCAATGCCGCATCCGATGTCGTCGTTCGGACGTTCGCGGATGCACTTCAGTCCGCAATTAAACTCTGGACCTCACCAGACGGCGACTCATACCCGACCGGCTGGCACGAACTTGACCGAAAGTTCAACGGTGGGTGGCACCCCGGCCAGGTCACCGTCATCGGAGCACGACCCGCCGTCGGCAAATCCCTTCTTGCCGGATGCGCCGCCGTCGCTGCCGCCACCTACGGGGCCGGGTTCTTTTCCCTCGAAATGAAAGAACACGAAGTCGTAGGCCGCATGGCCGCTTCCGCCATGGGCATCGACCTTCACCGCATCAACGCGCACGAGCTCAATCCCCAAGACTGGGACAAGATCAAGCGCCTTGCCGAAACGTCAGCGTCATGGCCCGTCTATATCCAGGAAGCATCCCGGATCACGATGGCTCAAATCCGGGCCACAGTCAGAACATGGATGCGACGCGGCCACGTACCCCTGATCATCATCGACTACCTGCAACTATGCGCTCCCGCCGACAGGACAGAATCTCGCGAGCGGCAAGTCTCCCGAATCGCCGAGGACTGCAAACACCTCGCCAAAGAATTCAACACCCACGTTCTCGTCCTTGCCCAAGTAAACCGGGCATCGACAAACCGTACCGACAGCCGCCCCACCATGGCCGATCTACGGGAATCCGGCGGCATCGAAGCACACGCAGACAACATCATCCTGCTCCACCGGGACGACACCGGAATGGAAGGCGAGATCGAATTGATCCTCGAGAAGAACAGGCACGGAGAGACCGGGAAAATCCGACTCGCTTGGCGCCCCCATTTTGCTTCAGTAAACAGCATGGCCCCAGAACCTGGCGATTACCAACATGGGATAGCAAAATGAGCGCGTCGGGCCTGTGCGGTCACCTGTTAGCCCAGAAATTCCGGAATGCCCAATCACAGCTGAGATCACATTTTCTCAGCCATGGAAGGTCGGCAGACCCAAAACAATGGCATTCCAAACGGAACGCTCACGGTAACCCATTTGAACCCAACTAAGCCAGGAACCCATTGCCAACGAATCAGAACACCGAAGCACGCATGGCCGGCATCATCCGGCAAACAGTCATCGACGTCCTCCCAAAAGCCTGGCGCATCCTGCCAAACGGGAAGTATGCCGCCGACCTCATCACGGCCGCCACGATGCTCCGCATCAAACACGCTGAACAACTGGCCGCACGCCCATCGAACGACCTACTGGGCGTCCGGCCTGTGGCGGATGACCCCATGGAAGACCGATGACCAGGGCTGACCACATGGGCGACTTCCTGCCCCACGTGACCACCATGAACACGTGGGACCACGCCGCACGGATAGTCGTGGCACATGGTCTATCCGATTGATCGCCCATTGCTTGGCACACATGTTTCGGGAGTGACGGCGCAGTGGATTAGTGCTCGGTTGTCTGTGTCAGAAGTGGATGATGCTTGTCGGTATTTCAGTATGAATGGGCGCTCGGATTTGGCGGGGGAGTTGAGCCGTTCGATGGCTGGGGTCCGGGCCGCCGCAGCTCTATACATTTCACGTCGCGAAGAGGCTGCTTCCGCTGTCGGAAGTTCGGAACTTCCGATCTCGGCCGCGAGTGGAGAATCCAGTCAGGATCATTTATCGGTTACTGAAGCGGCGGGGGTGTTGGGTTTGTCGGATCGTAGGGTGCGTCAGATTCTCGCAGCTGGGACGCTGCGTGGGGCGCGTCAGGGTCACCGCTGGCTGATCGGTTCGGATGACTTGGATGGTTACAGGATGAGCAGGGTGGCATGACCGGCGAGATTGAGTTTTTGGATGATGCTTCAGGCGAGTGGTGGTGTTCCCAGTGACCATGCTTCCGCCGCTCGTTGTTGAGATTCTTGCGAAGAATTCAGAAGCAATTGCCGGTTTCAAAGAAACGCAAGCGGAGCTTGCGAAGACGGCGGCCAGCGCCGAGGCGTCTGGCGCCCGGTTTAGTGGCGCGGCGGGCAAGATGCAGTCCATTTCTAAAGCCGCATTCCTTGCCACCGCGGGCGCTGCCGTCGTGGTTGGTGTTGAGGCCGTCAAAATGGCTGGCGAATTTCAGGAATCGACAACGAAAATGGCGGGCCAGGCCGGTATCAGTGCCGACGCGGCCGGCAAGATCGGCAAAGCGTTCCTGTCTGCTGCCGGGCAAACCACGTTCGCCGCGCAAACAATGGTGGATGCTTATTCTCCCGTGTCCAAACAGCTTGCAGCCGTCGAAGGTCACGCGCTTTCATCCTCTGACGCGCTGAAAGTTATGAACGCGGCGTCATCCCTTGCCGAAGCCACTGGCACCGACCTCGCAGCTGCTACGTCCACACTCGCCGTCACCATGCAGTCATACCATATTGGTGTAGAGGGTGCCGCCGAAGCGTCTAACGTCCTGTTCAACGCGTCTACCCTGCTGAACACCCCCATTAGTGACGTGTCCAACGCCGTTGACAAGCTGCACGGGCGTCTGGGCGTCGCCGCCCCATCACTGGCCGACACCGCATCGCTCATGGTGGACTTGGCACAGCACGGCGTCACCGGCTCGCGCGGCCTCATGGTCATGCAAACCGCAATGTCAACGCTGCTCGGCGGATCCAAAACCACCAACGACACACTTAAATCATTGGGCGTCAGCGTTTTTGACTCGTCCGGGAAATTCATTGGCATGCAAGCCGCCATTGCGAAACTGTCCCCCGCACTGGGGAAGATGACGGACCAGCAAAAAGCGGCTGCGGAAACGGCACTGTTCGGGGCAAGCGCAGCGGGCACCATGAATGGTGTTATGTCCGGCGGTGCCGCGGCGTTCGATAAGGCATCCGCTGCTGTGGAAAAGCACGGTTCAGTGGAAACAGCGGCGGAAGCAAACGCACACACTTTTGGTGGGCAACTAAAAACGTTGTGGGCCACCGTCAAAGACCTCGGCGTCACACTCGGAACCGTCCTGCTCCCACCCCTGCAAGCGACCCTTGCAGGGTTCATGGGATTTTTCAACTTCCTCAAAGCCAATCAGCCCGTCGCCGTCGCGCTCGGCGTCGTTGTGGGTACTATCGCCGTCGGCCTGTCGTCACTGTACGTCATCACCAAGACCGTGCAGGTTGCGCAAGCGGCGTGGGCTGTGGGAACGAAGCTCGCCACCGGCGCCCAATGGCTACTTAACGCCGCACTTGACGCCAACCCTATCGGCATCGTCGTTATTGCACTTATCGCGCTTATTGGTGGCGTCGTCCTGGCGTACAACAAAATTGGTTGGTTCAAGGACGGCGTCAACGCGGCATGGGCCGGAATCAAAAACACCACAGCGGCCGTGTGGAATTGGCTTTCAACCTACATTTTCCCGATCTGGAAACTGGAATTCACGCTACTAGGCAACGCAGCCACTTTTTTGTGGCGAAACGTCCTCGTTCCCGTGTGGACCGGGATTCAAAACACAACGGCAACCGCATGGACGTGGATCAACAATAGCGTTTTTACACCGTTCAAGCTTGGCATCACCGCCATCGGCACGGCGTTCGACCAAACCCAGCAATTCATTGGCACGGCATGGAACAAAATCAAAAACGCCGCAGCCGGTCCAGCTCGGTTCATCGTGGAGGACGTATACAACAAGGGCATCGTGCCTACGTGGAACACAATCGCCGGCGCGGTCGGGCTCGGCAGCCTGTCCTTGAAAGCACAATCGGTCGGTTTTGCCGACGGCGGCGTTGCCCGATTCGCCGGCGGCGGCGCAGGAGGCATTAATCCTGGGTATCGACCGGGTGTAGACAGCATTCCCGCTCTGACGTCTCCCGGCGAGGCATGGATGGTCCCAGAATGGACGCGCGCTGTCGGGGCCGACAATGTACAAAGATGGAACCACTTGGCCCGTCACGGGGGCACTGGCGCCGTCCGCAAAGCCATGAGATTCGCAGATGGCGGCGTCGCGCACTTTGACGGCGGAGGCATCCCCGACCTGCTCGGCAGCATCGGCAGCTTTGTTGGTGGCGCCGCCAAAAACGTAAGTTCGTTTATCGGTACTGCTTTTCAAGACGTGGCTGGATTCCTGAAAGATCCGATTGGATCGATTACTCGTTTGGTCATGGAGCCGGTGAAAGCCTTGGCTGGGTCCGCTGGCGGTGGCGATTTCGGCAAGATGGCCATGCAGCTGCCGATCAATGCTGTTACTGCCTTGGGCGCCAAGGTCAAGGAACTGTTGGCAGGCGGCGGTGGCGCGGGCACGGCAGGCACGAACGTTGCCAGCGCCGGGGCTGGCGTCCAGCAATGGGCGCCGGACGTGCTGCGCGCACTCGCCATGGTCGGGCAACCGTCCAGCCTACTACAAACCACGCTGCGCCGCATGAACCAAGAATCAGGCGGCAACCCGAACGCCATAAACAACTGGGACAGCAACGCAGCCATGGGCGACCCGTCGCGCGGGCTCATGCAAACCATCGGGTCCACGTTCGCCGCCTATGCCATGCCCGGCTACAACACGAACATTTACGACCCCATGAGTAACATCCTGTCGTCTATGCGCTACGCCATTAGTCGGTACGGCTCACTCGCCGCAGCCTACAACCAGGCAGGCGGCTACAGCCTCGGCGGTGTCGTCCCCGTGTTCGACAACGGCGGTGTAATCCCTCCGGGCCGGTCAATGATCGACAACCGAACCGGCGCTCCAGAGCGTCTGTCAAACACGACCCGTGGCGGCGCCGGAACAACCATCAACAACAACATCGAAGTCACCACCAACGCCACCGGCCCGCAAATCGCCAACGCCATCGGCTGGGCACTCAAAACCCAGTACTAACCGGAACCAGGAGGTTGCAGTGATAACAACCCCAGACTCGCTCGAAAATGCTGCCATTAGCGAACTCATTGGCCTCAGCCAGTCTCGACTGGGCATGACTGCGAGCGCCGCAGCAGCGCACGTTCTTGGGCTTATCGCAGCGTCGACCCAAGACCGGGCGTGGCCGGCACGGGACACAAGGGGTGAAACCGCATTCACGCTTGCAGTCGACACGTACCGGCACCTGCCGTCCATTCTCTAGGTAGCCGGGTGGTCTGGTCAGCGTCACTTCGTGGTGGAAAGATTAGAAATATGGCACCACAAGACGCAAGGAACGAACCCAAGTTCTACACCGTTCAACAAATCGCGGACATGTTTCAGATCGACCCTCGCACCGTCCGAGACAACGCCCAACGCAAAAACTGGCCGTGCATCGCATTCGGACCCCGCACGATCCGATTCACGGAAGATCAGGTCAATGCCATCGTTGACCTGTCCACCATGGCGCCACCAACGCCCAAGCCGGAACGCCGCATCGGGACAGTAGCAGAACGGCGCTTGCGGGAGTCTTGACGCATGCCCCAGATGAGTCCTCATATGAGGCACGGCTTCATCCCAACGACGAGTTGGAAGAACGGTTGGAGTTCCCAAAGTAACCCTCATCACAAAGCCACTCAGTAGGCGATCCAATGTTTTTGGGGCCGTCCATCGGTTGGTGGACCATTCCAGCCATCGTCTGGGCGGGATGCCTACGGTTTGAACGGGACCATGACCGCGTTGAGGTTGGTGATCCGGAAAGGCGTGTACCCGACGGACGGGTCCGGGTCCACAATGACCGACATGGTCCCCAAGTCCGCGACAGGCACAGCGAACGAACGGTACAAGTCCGACCGGCCACCCACCGGGACCACTGCCGGCGGCGCTTCTTGGACTACGAGGGGAATGGTGTTGGCCGCGTCGATAATGCCGGGGTTGCTATGGGCGGCGACGCCGTTGCCGTAGGTCACATCGAATGCGGCCGCGGCACTGTTCATGGCGTCAAGACTTGCCGGCGTGCTGCCGGTGTTGGTGACGGTCAAATCCACGCGCACGAGCGCATAGGTTGCGTCAAGATATCCGTTACCAGCTCCGACGGCTGACCCGTAGTTGTTGGGCATGCGCTGCACTTCGCCGAGCGTGACGGTTAGCCCGTTCGGGTATGTGATGAACCGGCCGTCGGCCGTGGTGGCTGACCCGGTGAGTGCGACGGTTGCGCCGTCCATGGTGCATTGGTCCGCGAGGTAGGTTGCGGCGCCGATGTTGCCGCCCGTTTGGGTGAATAGTGGCACGCATCCTGGCGTGGCCGGTGCGGCGACTTCCGGGGCTGTGGTGGTGGGGGCGGGTGCCGGTTTTGTGGCCGTGGCGGTGGTTGCGCTGGCCGTGGGCGGCGCGGCGCTTTCAGCGTGCGTGGTTGTGGCAGTGGTTCCGGTGCAACCGCTTAGAGTGACGACTGCAGCGATGATGAGCATCCACCGAAATGTGAAAATCTTCATGACAGGTCAGTGCCCAGCTAAGAGGTGCGACTTTTGCGCAATGAACTCAGATTCCGTCAGCAACCCGCGATCCATCAATGAGGCGAGGCGCTCCAGCTGTGACGCCACATCAGTGCCGCCGGTTGTCGCTGTGACGACAGTAGTTTGTTGAGAGTCAGTGATGTTCTCGCGACCCAAGTTCACGAGTTGCTGGAACCGTGCGTCATCTTTTGCACTGAATGTGATGACGTTATCTGCCTCGACGGCGTTGTTGCCCTTGCTCCGGTCGGCCCAATAGCTCAGATTGTTGTTGTTCTGGTTCGATGCGGAATTGACGACGACCATGCGCGTCACGGCGTGCTTCTTGATCTCGATGGACGTCAAGTTGCGGTAGTCGAACCCGGTGCACTTGCCTCCAAACGTCTGCCCCGTCTGGAAACCCCACTTCACGATGTACAGTCGCCGGTCTGTCAGTACGATGGCCTGTCCGAAGTCGCCCTGCAGCTTCGCTTCAATGCGCTCGCCGTCGGCTAGGTTGTCTGCCAGGATGGATTCGCCCCGCTTATCTAGCTCAACGATTAGTGAATTGCTCACTGGGACGTCCGGTGCCGCGACATCACGAGACGGGCCGGGTGCGCCTGCCGTGAACTCGGCGTAGGACAGTCCGGCGGCTTCCATGGCCTTGATTTCCTTGGACTCGCGGATGCTACGTTTCCATGCTGACTTGTTCGCGGCCGGGTGATCATTGATCCACTCGGCTGACAGGGCCGGAGCTGGCGGCAATGGCGGCGCGGTCGGTGTCGTCGTGCGCACGTGTTCCGTCCATTGGTTGCCGTCCCACCAACGCTCTGTCGTCGATCCGTTGGTTTCCGGATACCAGCCTGCTGGAATGCTCATTGCATTAACCGCCTTTGAATTTGTCCCGGCACCTTCGCCGGGATGTGTGCTGATCGTACCGCCGGGCACCGACAAAGCGGCGGCTGTGGGAGTGCTGCTGTCGCTTCTGTGTGATGCCGTTCGTCGACTGCTGGATGACTGATGACCGATGACTGGTTCCGAGGAATTGTGGGCCTCAAATCGCCGCATGCGCACGCGGCCGGTTTCGAATCTGTCGTTTGTTAGGAAATCGTTAGAGGACTCGGCGTCCTCCGGGGATTTCGGACGTACTACGGCGGATGACCGATGTGCCTCTGACCAGCCCAAACATTCAATTCTGGACTTTGGCAGCCTGAGTCATAACGAGTCGGGTTCAACTGTAAATCAGCTGGCAACGCCTTCACTGGTTCGAATCCAGTATCTGCCACAAACCGGAAACCCGGAACCAAGCACACAGTGCGAGGTTCCGGGTTTTTTGTTGCCCCCAGACTTGCCGCGGCAAACTACAGTTGAGGCATGGAATACGTCGTGCCCCTGATTATTGTGCTGGTCATTGTCATCGTTGCCGTAGTCGGCTCCAGGATGGTGGGGCGGCGCGGGAGGTCCCAGCAGGGTTCCTCCCAGCTCGGTTCAGGGGGCCAGGGCGGTAATGCGCATTCGCCGGATTCTGCGGGCCGCAAGAGGGCCGGGCGGGATATCAGCCGCGAACATGCCGAGGCGGCCGGCGAGCGGCTGACGCCCGAGGCGCACAGGGTCATTTACTCGCTGATTGCCCAGAATCAAATGCTGGGTGCCGTCATGGAATACCGGAATGCCACGGGCGTGGGATTGGGTGAATCCGCTGCTGCCGTCGCTGCCCTGGCTCAGTTTCCGCAGCCGACCCCCGAACCCGAGACGCCCGCGGTGGCTGCCGACCCGGCCATCAAGGAGGGGGCGCTCACTGTTCAGGACATCATCAATCCCGCCCCCGAAAGTCCAGCGGAGCAGGCCCCTGACATCCGCCCCGCCGTGCCCGAAACCGTAGCCCCGGAGCCCCAGCCTGTTGCGGCGCCCGGCGCATACCGTTACCGTGCCATCGTTTCCCGGGGTGGTGAGATCCGCGAGGTGGCCAGCACCCGCCTCAACGAGGAGATCTTCCAGGCCATTCGCAAGCTGGCGATCTCAGGGGATTACGACGGCGCGTCCCGTCTCCTGCGTGACCATTCCGACGTCGGGGCGAGTGAAGCCCAGGAATTCGTCCACCTCATCGACCCGGAGTCGTAAGAAGTCCAAGCGCCACACTGTGTGAGGCAACGGTTCGAGCGCAGGGTTCGCTCGTGGACACAGTGGACGCAGGGCCATTCTCCCGGCCACCGTGGTCAAGGGCAACCCCACCACCGTGGCCACACCGGCGCAGCGGCTTTCAGGCAAGAGTTGGGTCAACGCCGGCGCGCTGTCGGTGACTGTTTACTTTGATCCGGACGGCAGTGCCCCAACCAAGCGGTCCGGACTATCCAGAACAAGTCCAGCGGATACCTGAAAACCAGCTTCACGGCGTCGGTCTCGGGAAAGTGGTCAATTCGCTGGGCCAAGCAGGGGGCCCTGGCTGCTGCGGCCAGCATTCAAAAGGCTGTGACGGTCCTAGCGCCAGCCAAGCCCACATCCTCGAAGCCGGCCAGCAAGTGAGATTGCCCGTCATGGGCTCCCGTCATGGGCTCCCATCAAAGGTGAGGCGCCAAGGGCGAGGCGCCACATGAAGGGCCAGCGCTTCTACACCAAGACAGCATACGAAGTTTGCTTCACGACCGAGTCTGCCGCCCAAAAGGCCGGCTATAGGAAGTCCACGGTCTGACGCCGGATGGCACGCTGCACAACAAGGAATTGCCCGGTCTCGCGCGGAGGACCGGGCAATTCCTTCTAAGCAGGGCGGCTCAGCCGGCCTGCTTTTCACTTTCCAATTCAAAGCCGTCCTGGTGGTGGACCAGCTGGCGGCCCATGCCGGAGTCGAGCTGGATCCACAAGCACTGGCGGTCGCTGGAAAGGGTCTCCACACGCCCCCGCAAATGCCAACCACGCTCATTGACCAGGGCTACCGGCTGGTCCTTCGCCAAGACGGGCCACACCTCGTGGTTGGCGGGGTTGATGATCGGGCGGTGGTTAACTCTGCGTGTCATGGTTTCTCCTTGGCTGAAGTCATCGCTGCTTCCCTTTTTTGTAGTCAACACCGCCATCATGCGTGTTCAAGGTGAACAAGCTGTGAACGCCGTGTGACCCGTCACAAAAGTTTCCGTGACCGTCGGCCCGGCATTCGACTTGACTATTAGGCACCCTAATAATTAGACTACCTAACTATGAGTGACAATCTTCAGGAACTGGCCAGCCGCTACCGCGATATTCTGCGCCAGGCCGTATTTCTCGTCCGCTCCATGGATGCCGAGGGCGAGCTCAGCACCGGCCACCTCAGCACGCTTAATATGATCGCGGCCGAACCGATGCGGGTTGGGGCCATCGCCCGCAACTCCGGAATTCGCGTCCCCAGCGCAACCGAACAGGTCATCAAGCTTGAGGCAGCGGGACTTGTGGAACGCATCGCCGATGCCTCTGATGCCCGCGCCGTCCTCGTCCAGCTCACGCCAAGGGGCCGCACCAGGCTCGGTGAGGGCAACCGCCTCCGCAACGCCTCCATGGCCGCGGCCCTGGAAACGCTCAGCGACGAAGAACGGCTGGCCATTTCCGCGGCGATACCGGCCATCGCGAAGCTCAACACCGCGCTGGCGCACCAGCCAACCACAACGAAACCACCGGCCGGAGACGGAAGCCGCGCTCCGGCGTCGAACATCAACAGCTGAACATTAACAACGTCGAACTTTAGGAGAAACCGTGCAAGCCAACGCCGCAACAGAAACGTCCCGCGCCGGCGCGGCGATCCACTCGGAAAAGCAGTCAATGCTCAAACAGCCAAAGGCCGTGTGGGCTGTTGCCTTCGCGTCAGTTTTCGCGTTCATGGGGATCGGCCTCGTTGACCCGATCCTGCCGGCCATCGCGGAGAACCTCAGGGCCACGCCCAGCGAGGTGTCGCTGCTTTTCACCAGCTACTTCCTTGTCACGGCGATCGCGATGCTTGTCACAGGATTTGTTTCCTCGCGCATCGGCGGCAAGAAGACGCTGCTGCTCGGGCTCACCATCATTGTTGCCTTCTCGGCGCTGTCGGGCCTGTCCGGCACCGTGGGCGAGCTCGTCGGTTTCCGTGCCGGATGGGGACTGGGCAACGCCTTATTCGTTGCCACGTCGCTGGCCGTCATGGTGGGTGTCGCCTCGGGTGGCGCGGCCACCGCGATCATCCTGTACGAAGCCGCGCTGGGCCTGGGCCTGTCGCTCGGGCCGCTCATGGGTGCCCTGCTGGGCGCTTGGCAGTGGCGGGCGCCATTCTTTGGCACCGCGACTGCCATGGCCATCGCCTTCATCCTGCTGCTGCTCATGCTGCCCAAGACCCCCCTGCCTGCGGCCAAGACGCGGCTGCGTGACCCGCTGCAGGCGCTGGGCCACAAGGGCCTGCGCACGACTGCCGGCAGCGCATTGTTCTACAACTACGGCTTCTTCACGATCCTCGCCTTCGTGCCGTTCATCCTGGGCTTCAATGCCTACGGGATCGGTGCCGTGTTCTTCGGCTGGGGTGTTGCAGTCGCGATCTTCTCGGTCTTCGTGGCGCCCGCGGTGCAGCGCCGATTCGGCCCAACCCGTGCCCTGATGGGGTCGTTGCTGGGCCTCATGGTGATCCTGGTTGGCCTGGCCCTGGCCGCCGCCGGGCACTCGGTGACAACGATTGTTGTGCTGACGGTGATTTCCGGTGCACTGCTGGGCATCAACAACACCTTGTTCACGGAAATGGCCATGTCGGTCTCCGACTCACCGCGCCCCGTGGCGAGTGCCGGCTACAACTTCATCCGCTGGATGGGTGGCGCCCTGGCGCCCTTTGCCGCCACGAGGATTGCCGAACATTTCAACGCCTCGGCCACGTTCTACGTCGCAGCGGCGATGGTCCTTGTCAGCGCCGTAATCATCTTTGGCGGACGGAAATTCCTCACAGCCCATGAGCCTGAGGGCGTGTAGGCCTTTATTCCCACTCACGCAGTAAGCGAAATGCAGCCCAAACTTTTTAGCTGACAGGTACGGTTAACTCATGGCTACAGTTGAAATCACCACAGAATCTTTTGGTCCCACCATCGAGGGCAACGACATTGTGATCGTTGATTTTTGGGCATCATGGTGCCAGCCCTGCGTGCGCTTCGCCCCGACCTTTGAGGCAGCGTCGCAGAAGCACGACGACGTCGTGTTCGGCAAGGTCGACACCGAAGCCCAGCAGCAGCTCGCCGCGGAAGCCAACATCACCTCCATCCCGACCTTGATGGCTTTCAGGGAAAAGGTGCTTGTTTTCGCCCAGCCCGGCGCGCTCAATGGCACGCAGCTTGACTCTGTCATCGACGCCGTCAAGGCCTTGGACATGACCGAGGTCCACGCGGCAGTTGCGGCCAAGGCTGCCGAGGGCACCGCCGCCGAGTAGTTGTTGGACCCTGCGCCGCGGGAGGCCGGTTTTAGAGGCGTTCCAGCGTGACGGGCTCCGCGAGCAGTGCGCTCAGTGATTCATTGAGGTCCTGCACGGCGATACCCTTGCCATGCTGGGCCAGCTCTGCCTCGGAAGCCCACTGCTCCGTCAGGACAATCTTTTCCTCGGAGTCTTCGGTGATTTCGTACTGGATGCAGCCGGCCTCTTCAACGACCTGCTCAATGGCGATCTCGAGGGCGAGCTTCACGCGGAAGTACTCGTCCTCGTTGGGGATGAAAGTGGCCTGTAGGTTGATGATCTCGCTCATGAAACAAGCCTAGGGGATGCAGCAGCCCGCGCGGGAACGGGGTCCGCAGAATGAACGGGCCCGGCGGCGATGTGCCTAGGGAGCCGCGTGCTCCCGGAGGAAGGCCCAGGCCTTCTGTGCAACATCGCCCCAGCATGCATCAATGACAAGGGAGTGCCCGATCCGGGGACCGGGTACTGCTCGTAAAATTCGCGGGCTTCGGCTTGGGGCACGGCATTCGCAAATGCGTACCTGAACTCCTTCTCCGTCACCATGACCTGCCGACGCCGGTTGGCCGGGTTGGCAATGACAGCCGAGGCCGAGCGTGGCGTAGCCGTTCTCCTCGGACATGGCGCGCCGCACGTCCCAGCTGTTGGGCAGCAGCCACAGGCCGTGGATGAAGACAACGGGCTTTTTCCCGCTGGCGTTGGCCCGGTTACGCCCAACGCCAGACCTGCAGGCCGGCCCTGACCAGAGATCTGCCCGGACGTGACCTCGGTCAGTGCCCGCGGTGGTCCTGGACGGTCATCCGCGGGCCGAAGGCCGGCTTGCGAAAGCCGCTGAGCCCGAGCATGCGGACCACGCGCTGCCTGTGGCCGAGCCATGGCTCAAGCAGCTCAAGCATGCCGGCGTCATCGACGGCTTTTCCTGCCAGGGCCCAGCCGACATAGGCCGCCAGATGGTAGTCACCCACGGCAACCTGGTCGGCGTCCCCGTGCGTGCGCTGTGTGACTTCCGCGGCCGTCCACACGCCAATTCCCGGGATGGTCTGCATTTTCGCTGCGGCTTCGGGCGCCGGCAGTCCGGCCAAGCGTTCCAGGCCCGACGCCGACCGCAGCATCCGCTGCACGGTGTCCGAACGCTGTGGTCCAACACCGGCCTTGTGCCACTCCCATGACGGAATGGCCACCCATTGTGCCGGGGTGGGGGCAACCCTTAGATCCGGCGGGATTTCGGGATCGTGTCCGGCGCCGGGTGCCGTGGTGCCAAACTTCCGCAGCAGGCTGGCGTACCCGCGGCGGGCCTCAAGTGCCGTGACCTTTTGTTCCAGGACGGCCGGCACCAGCGCGTCAACCATGCGGCCCGTGGCGGGAAGGCGCAGGGCCGGGTTCCGGCGTCGTGCTTGAACAACAAGGCGGGGGAGGGTTTCTGCGAAATCGGGGACGTCAAAGCCGGACCAGTCGTCGTGCGCGCCGAGCAAGGCAGGGGCGCTGCCGATGGCGCAGCCGGAACCGGGGCCCCAGGCGCGGGCGTGCAGTTCTGAGCCGCGCTGGGTGATGCCCAGGGTTGCCGGGCCGTCGGGGGTGTTGAAGGCGAGCCAGGCCGCACCGGGTGCGAGCCTGATGGTCGGGTCGGCGGGGCCGCGGCCGATGATGCCCAACGTCTGGTGCAGCGAGTACGGGCCGCCGGCATCCCAGACCAGTGAGAGTCCGGTGGATGCTGTGGCGGTCATGGATCCATGGTCGCACGCGGGGCTGACAGCAAGGTGTGTGCTCTCGTGATGAAAGGGTAGCCAAGCCTCGGCCCGTCCCAGTATGGTGGCTCTCAATGACTTCCGCCGTGAAGGGGGACGCCGTGAGGTTTGCCCAAGGTTCAAGTTGGTCCATGACCCTGGATGCGTCGTGGCCGCTCACAGTGGCGCTCCATATCCGTGACGCACTGTCCCTGCCCGCGACGAGGCCTTTCTTTGTGCCTCCGGTGGTGCCGAAAGTCCCCGAGCGAATCCCCGTGATAGGCCCGACGTCGGATATTGCCCTGGCGGATGAATGGTCCATCTGGTTCGCCGATCTGGTGCGAAGCCGTGCGGGCATGCAGTCCCCGGATGAGCTGTTGCTCGAGGGCCGCCACCCCATGTTTCAGGAGGCCGTGCAGGGGTGCTTGCTGGCGGGGCAAAGTGCCGCGGAGCAGTTCAAGCTGGACTTTCACGAGGATTTTGTGCGGTCGATGAAGAAGCAGGCCGGAATCCCGGCAAGGATTGTCCGCGGGGCCGAGAAGGATCTTGGCCGTGAGGCGCCACCGTTTGAACTTGTTGTCAGGGTTGTTCCCGTGGCAGGGGAATGGCTTTACCGGCACTCTCCGTCGGTTTCCCTGATCAGCAGTGCCGCCTTCCTGAATCCCGCGGCCCAGCGCCGCCTGCTGGAACCGGTGCTCAGGGATCTCGTGTAGCAATCAGCTGGCGTTCCAGGGGACGGTGGCAGCATCGCTCCAGTGAATCCAACCAGCACCAACGATGGGGTCACGATGCCCACGGGTATATGAGTGGGCCCAGGTTTACTCCAATGAGCAGTGCGGCCAGCCGGATAAGGGAGTTGGCCAGGAGTTAAAGTGCCAGATAGGCCGGGAGGTTGTTGACGGCGGCCAGGAGCCGTTTCATGTGCCGGGCCGGTTTTCAGGGATGTGTTGTGCCGTCCGGGCCAGGATTTCCCTGCAGGCAAGGATGGCCGGTCGGGTGCGGCTGGCGCGCCGGGCGGAGGTGAAAACCGTGCGGCGGGGGAGCCCCGGCAGGTCAATCAGCGTCAGGGCAGGTGTCCGGCCCGTCCACATCAGGTCAGGCAGAAGTGCCACGGCATTGCCGGATTCAATGAGGCGGACCTGGGCCTGGAGGTCGGCCGTTTCAAAACGCACATCGGGTTCAAACCCTGCCTGCCTGCACGCCTGCTCCGCCCAGTGGCGGGACGCCGCGCCGCGCGGTTCCATGACCCACGGCAGCCCCGCAGTGTCCTCGATGTGGGCAATGGGTTCGGCGCGCAGCCTGGAAACAGACCCGATCACGCCGGCAAAGGGGACTGCCAGCCTGATCGCATCGCTTGTCAGCACCGCTCGGTCCAGTTCGGGGTGGCGCGGTGCGGCATGGCCGGGGTACTGCTCGGCAACCACAAGGTCGAAGTCCCTGGCCCAGGTCTCCTGCAGCGCCGTTTCAGGTTCGCGCTGGGTCATTTCAATGCGGACCTCGGGGTAGTCCTGCGACATGGCTGAGAGCAGTTCCGGCAGCAGGGCCAGCGCGGCCGATTGGAACACTGCCAGCCGCACCGTGCCGGCCACCGTTGTCAGGGACGCGGCCAGGTCGGCCTCGGCGCGCTCAAGCGACTCCACGATGTCCGATGTGTGTGCCACCAGGATCTCCGCCTGTGCCGTTAGCTGGACGCGCCGACCCACCTTTCGGAGCAGCTTGACGCCTGTTTCCTTCTCGAGCAGCGCCAGCTGCTGGGACACTGCCGAGGGGCTGTATTGCAGCGCCAGGGCAACGTCGGCAAGGGTCCCGCGGATGTGCAGTTCGCGCAGCAGGCGCAGCCGTTTTACGTCCAACACGGGACACTCCAAACCATTAAGGAAAACTGACTTATATTCGTCAATAAACACCACTTTTACTTATTGAATCCTAGCCCCATACTTGATTTGAGGGGAACACGTTGGGCGTCTTGGGGGACGGCGGAACGGACCCTAAAACCACTGAGGAACCAGCAGAAAAGAACGCACCGCAACCATGACAAGATCCGCCGCCGCGGCCACCGCCGCAACCATCCCGGTTCCCAGCACTGACCTTGCAGAGGAAACCATCGCCCTTGTCCGGCACTGGCTGAACGAGGCCGCCACCTTCCCTGCGGACGTTTCGGCCCAGCGCCTCGCCGGCGTCCTGAAGGACCCCAACGGCCTTGACTTCACCGTTGGCTTCGTCGACGGCGTTGTCCGTCCCGAAGACCTCGCCGTCGCCGCACGCAACCTTGCCGCACTGGCTCCCAAGGTCCCGGCGTTCCTGCCCTGGTACATGCGCAGCGCAGTCCGCATCGGCGGCATCATGGCCCCGGTCCTGCCCCGCATTGTCATACCGATCGCCCGCAGGGTCCTCCGTGACATGGTGGGCCACCTCATCGTTGACGCGACCGACGCCAAGCTGGGCCCGGCCATCGCCAAGATCCGCCAGGACGGCGTTGACCTGAACGTAAACCTCCTGGGCGAAGCCGTGCTGGGCGAGAACGAAGCCGCCCGCCGCCTCGAGGGAACCCTCAAGCTCTTGGCGAGGGACGACGTCGACTACGTCTCCATCAAGGAATCCTCCACTGTTGCCCCCCACTCGCCGTGGGCTTTCGACGACGCCGTCGAGCACATCGTGGAAAAGCTCACTCCGCTGTACACGCTGGCGAATTCCTTCCCCAAGGCCAAGTTCATCAACCTGGACATGGAGGAGTACAAGGACCTCACCATGACCATTGCGGTGTTCAAGCGCATCCTGGAGAAGCCCGAGTTCAAGCACCTCGAAGCCGGCATCGTGCTCCAGGCGTACCTCCCTGACACCCTCGCCGCCATGATCGACCTGCAGGAATGGGCCACCGCCCGCCGCGCCGAGGGCGGCGCCGCCGTCAAAGTCCGCATCGTCAAGGGCGCCAACCTGCCCATGGAACAGGTCCAAGCCTCCGTCTTCGGCTGGCCGCTGGCCACCTGGGGCACCAAGGCGGACTCCGACACGAACTACAAGCGCATCGTGAACTACGCGCTCACCCCCGAGCACATCGACGCCGTCCACATCGGTGTTGCCGGGCACAACCTCTTCGACGTGGCCCACGCCTGGCTGCTCGCCAAGCAGCGCGGCATCGACACCTCCACCGGCGCACTCGAGTTCGAAATGCTCCTGGGCATGGCCACCGGCCAGGCCGAGGCCGTCCGCAAGGACGTCGGATCGCTGCTGCTCTACACGCCCGTGGTCCACCCGGGCGAGTTCGACGTGGCGATCGCGTACCTGATCCGCCGCCTTGAAGAAGGCGCCAGCCAGGACAACTTCATGTCCGCCGTCTTCGAGCTGTCCGAGAATGAGGCATTGTTCGCGCGCGAGCAGCAGCGCTTCCTGGACTCACTGGCCGGCCTGGACGCCACGGTTCCGCCCACCAACCGCATCCAGGACCGCAACCAACCCGCAGCCCCGGCGCCTGTTGACTCCTTCGCCAACACCCCTGACACGGACCCGTCGCTCGTGGCCAACCACGCCTGGGGCAAGGACATCCTGGCCCGCATCCCCGGCTCCGTCCTGGGCAACGACGTCGTCGCCGACACCACCGTCACCGAACTCGACGAACTGAACGCGATCGTTGACACCGCCGTTGCCTCCGCTGCCGCATGGGGTGCCATGGGCGGTGCCGAGCGCGCCGCCATCCTGCACCGCGCCGGTGACATGATGGAATCCCGCCGCGCCGAATTCATGGAGGTCATGGCCTCGGAGACCGGCAAGACGCTTGATCAGTCGGACCCTGAAATCAGCGAGGCAGTGGACTTTGCCCACTACTATGCCGAGCGTGCCAAGGACCTGGAAACGGTCGACGGCGCAACGTTCGTCCCGGCGAAGCTCACCGTGGTGACCCCGCCGTGGAACTTCCCCATCGCCATCCCGGCAGGCTCTACCCTGTCCGCACTGGCAGCCGGCTCCGCCGTTGTCATCAAACCCGCGCCGCAGGCACAGCGCAGCGGATCCCTCATGGTCAAGGCCCTCTGGGACGCCGGCGTGCCCCGCGACGTCCTGGCCCTTGTCCAGCTTGGCGAGAACGAGCTGGGCAAGGCACTCGTGTCCCACCCCGCCGTCGACCGCGTCATCCTGACAGGTGGCTACGAGACGGCAGAACTGTTCCGGCGCTTCCGCACCGACCTGCCCCTGCTGGCGGAGACGTCAGGCAAGAACGCCATCATCGTCACGCCGAGCGCTGACCTTGACCTCGCCGCCAAGGACGTTGTGCAGTCGGCGTTCGGCCACGCCGGACAGAAGTGCTCCGCGGCTTCGCTTGTCATCATGGTCGGTTCCGTGGCGAAGTCCAACCGCTTCCGCAACCAGCTCATGGACGCGGCCACCAGCCTCGCCGTTGGCTACCCCGAAACGGCGACGACCCAGATGGGCCCGGTCATTGAACCGGCCGCCGGCAAGCTGCTGGGTGCGTTGACCACCCTGGATGCCGGAGAAGCCTGGGCCATTGAGCCCAAGCAGCTGGATTCCACCGGACGCCTCTGGTCCCCTGGCGTCCGCACGGGTGTTGCGGCCGGCTCCACCTTCCACCTGACTGAGTTCTTCGGCCCCGTCCTGGGCGTCATGCAGGCAGAGACGTTGGAAGAAGCCATCGCCATGGTCAACGCCATTGAGTACGGCCTGACCACCGGCCTGCACTCGCTGGATTCGGCCGAGATTGGCCTGTGGCTGGACACTGTGGAAGCCGGAAACCTCTACGTGAACCGTGGCATTACCGGTGCCATTGTGCAGCGCCAGCCGTTCGGTGGCTGGAAGAAGTCGGCTGTCGGTGCAGGCACCAAGGCCGGCGGACCCAACTACCTGATGGGCCTGGGCTCCTGGATCTCGGCTCGATCTACTGCGGCTGAGCCGCTGGGTGACGATGCGCGCAAGATGCTCAACGCGGCCTCGTCTCTGGCTGGGGAAGAGCAGGCGTTCCTGACGCGCTCGCTGCACAGCGACGCAGCAGCTTGGGCCTGTGAGTTCGGTGTTGCGAAGGACGTTTCGGGGTTGTCCGCTGAACGCAACGTGTTCCGCTACCTGCCGCTGAACCCGCTGGTCCGCCTGGCCGAGGGCGAGTCACTTGCGAAGCTCCTCCGGGTCCTCGCGGCAGGCATCAGGGCTGGAGCCGCTCCGGTTGTCTCCTCCGGCGTCGCACTTCCCAGCGCGGTGCAGGCACTGCTGCTGAGCCTGCGCATCCACGTCACCATCGAATCCGACGTCGACTGGCTGGGCACCGCACGCAGCTTCGGTGCCGGCCGCATCCGCCTCATCGGCGGCGACTCCAGTGCTGTGTACGAGGCAACCGGCGGACGCCCCGACCTGGCGATCTACCACGGTTCAGTGACGGAGGCCGGCCGCGTTGAGATGCTGCCGTTCCTGCACGAGCAGGCCGTCAGCATCACGGCCCACCGCTTCGGCACACCGAACCACCTCTCGGACGGACTGATCTAGGCCCTCTTCGATTTATGCGCCCGCCTCCCGTTTATGCGCCCTGTAGAAAGGGCTCATAAACGGGAGGCGGGCGCATTTTTGGGTGGGGGTGGTCTATTTTTGCGGAATTCCTGCCTGGCGGAGGAGCCGCTCAAAGCGATCGAGGTTCATCATTTCCGCCCAAGTCCACCGAACGAAGCCAACGCCCTGGGCGCGGATGTGGTCTTCACGGATCTTCTCCTCAATGATCCGGTCCTGGGTGGACGTCCCGCCGCCCCAGTCATGGCGCAAATATTTTTCCCGGCCATCAAATTCCCCGGCCCGGCGCGCCTCCTTGAACCAAAAATCAACGAAGGCGTTGTTGCCATCGCGGAGCACAAACTTGTGTTGCAGCTCAGGGGTGGAAAAACCCAATTGGGCCATCCGGACCCGGCTGAAGGACTCCCCCAACGATCCCGAGAGGCCGGAGGCGAACTCAATCACGGCCACGGCCCGGTTGCGGGCCGAACGCGACGGGAGGTCCTCCGCAGCGGACATGAGTTCGGATTTCAGCAGTGCAGGGCCCTGCGGTTCATCGTTTTTCCACGAGGGTTCATGAAAAGGATCGGCCGTGCCCGTGGGAGTGAAGATATTGCCGCCAGCGGCATGTCGGGGTGTTCGAAGGCTGGAATCACACACGGCCACTGCCTGCTCAAATTTGAGCCTTGTAATCAACTGCACGGAGGTGGTGAGCTTGTCAGTCAGGAGGAACGGACCGCATTGCACCACCCCTTGGTTCAATAGTCCGATGTGTCGGGCGATGTCGCCGCGGCTGCGACCGCCGTCCCGTTCTTCGGTGAGCACATGAAGTTTCTCCGGTTTCCCTAGTATCCACAAACCCCACAGGAGGGCGGCCGAGGCGTGGCAGAAGACGGGTTGTTGCTTGGTGGTCAGCTGGAACGCTGCGGCGCGCAGACCGTATTGGGATGCCGGATCCAGCGCCTCCCAGCCGGAAGCCTCCGTGTAAATGCCGCGCCGGACCCGGAAATATCGACCTTGTTTGTTCAGCACGGACAGGAGGCGGGAGTCCTGGCCGGCCAGCTCCACATCGGACGGAAGGATCAATCGTGGTGAGCTCATGCGTCCAAGCGTTCCAGCACTTGAAGCCGGCGGTAAGGGCCCCCTGGTGGATTGTGGATAACCCCTTGACGCCATCCACAGGGCTTTGACAGCGCTTCGCCGGGGCCGCTTCAGATTTTCGCGCCCGCCTCCCGTTTACGCGCCCCGTGGAACGGGCGCATAAACGGGAGGCGGGCGCACTTTTCGGTTTGGACGCGGGATCAGCCCTGATTGACGCGCACAGTGTTGCCGGAGGGGTCGCGGAAGGCGCAGTCGCGCGGGCCCCACGGTTGGTCGACAGGTTCCTGCAGGACCTCGGCGCCGGCGGCGACTGCCTGCTCAAAGGTTGCATCCAAGTTGCTGGTCGTGAAAACGAGCATGGGAAGCACACCCTTGTTCAGCAGCTCGGCCATGGCGTCGCCGTCTTCCTGTGAGCGGCCGGCGTGGGGTTCGGACAGGACGATGCCCAGGCCGGGCTGGGCGTCGGTGCCCATCGTCACCCAGCGGAAGTCGCCGGAGCGGACGTCATTGCTGACCTCCAGGCCAAGGGCGTCACGGTAGAACTCGATGGACGCGTCGGGGTCGTTGACTGTGATGTTGGTGTACTGCAGTGAAATGGTCATGGCAACCACGCTACGGTGCGGCGGGCGCGGGCGCTTCTTCATTCCTGCTCGGCTCGCCGGCAAGGGGCTTGCCCGGCTGCGGTTTGCCGGCTGCGCGCCGAGGCCTGGTAGTTGACCTGACAAAGCACGGCGGCATGGCCTCGATGGCGCTGTGGTCGCGGGCCTTGTAGCTGCTGGGCGATTCGCCCATGATCTCGGTGAACTTGGTGCTGAAGGAACCCAGCGAGGTGGCGCCGACCGCCATGCACGCGTCGGTCACTGACATTCCCGCGCGCAGCAGCGCCGTGGCACGTTCAATGCGCCGGGTCATGAGGTACGAATAGGGCGTTTCCCCATATGCTGCCCGGAATTTTCGGGAAAAATGGGCGGGGGACATGAACGCCTTTTGCGCGATCGTGGGAACATCCAGCGGCTGCGCGTAGTCCCGATCGATCATGTCCCTGGCCCGCCGCAGGAGTGTCAGGGTGGCCAATTCCTCCGGCGTCACGGCTGCGCCTTCCTGCCGGTGGCGACCGTCGTCGAGAGGTTTTTCACCCAGGTCTCCACGTCCCTTTGCCGTCGCAGCCGCACGATCCGCAAGCCGGGGTGGGATTGCCGCAGGGCAGGAATGCGGCTGCGGTAGAGGTTCCGGGTTTGCCAGCCCCAGCGAATGATGTGGTCGGGGTCGAAAAAAATGCTGTGCAGGGGTGCCTCCAGGTTGCCGTTCCACAGCTCCTCCCGCCGCAGCCGACGCCGGACCGTGCGGCGGATGAGCCGTGACAGTGTGAGTGCTGTGGGGAAATCGAGCCAGATGAGGGTGTCTGCCCGCTCGGCCAACATGTCGCGGACAGGGTTGTACTGCCACTCCGTTGTCCACGTCGCCGTGCCGCTGAATTGTTCCACGTCATGCTCAAACGATTCGCGCGGGGTCCAATCGGGTCCGTGGAACAGACTGTCGATCTCGGTGTGGGGAACGCCCAGGACAGCGGCGATCCGGGCCGCAAGCGTGGTCTTGCCGGAACCTGACACACCTGCAACGAGGATCCGTTGCGGCAGCTCGGGCAGGGAGTCGCAGGCTGAGAGCATGGTTCAAGTTTATTGCGGCGAAAGCCCCAAATGGCAACGATTCTTGGCCGGTGTCGCACGGAGGGCTACGTTGGGACTTATGAAGTACGCGAACTCGGTTCTTGACCTTATTGGCAACACCCCGCTGGTAAAACTGAACAAGGTCACGGATGGCATCGCCGCCACCGTGCTGGTCAAGCTTGAGTACCTGAATCCCGGCGGCTCGGCCAAGGACCGCATCGCCGTCAAGATGCTCGACGAGGCCGCCAGGGAAGGCCTGATCAAGCCCGGTGGCACCGTGGTGGAACCTACAAGCGGAAACACCGGCGTCGGGCTGGCACTTGTGGCGCAGCAGCGAGGCTACAACTGCGTATTCGTGGTGCCCGACAAGGTCGGTGAGGACAAACGGGCCGTGCTGGCTGCCTACGGTGCGGAGGTGGTGGTAACCCCGACGGCGGTTGCCGCCGACAGCCCGCAGTCGTACTACGGCGTCTCCGACCGCTTGGTGACAGAGATTCCCGGCGCCTACAAACCTGACCAGTTTTCCAACCAAAACGGACCGCTGAGCCACTACGAGACCACGGGGCCGGAAATTTGGCGCGACACCGACGGGAAGGTCACCCACTTTGTGGCCGGGGTCGGCACCGGCGGCACCATCACCGGCACCGGCCGTTTCCTGCGCGAGGCCTCCAAGAACCGCCCGGCAGCTGACGGTGGCGAGGTCCGTATCATCGGCGCGGACCCCGAAGGCTCCGTCTACTCCGGCGGAACGGGACGGCCCTACCTGGTGGAGGGCGTGGGGGAGGACATCTGGCCCTCGTCCTACGATCCGACTGTCCCGCACGAGGTCATCGCCGTCACCGATAACGACTCCTTCGCCATGACCCGCCGCCTTGCGCGTGAGGAGGGCCTGCTCGTGGGCGGCTCCTCCGGCATGGCAGTGGTGGCCGCGCTGGAAGTTGCCAAAGGGCTGGGACCTGCGGCCGTCGTCGTCGTGCTTCTGCCGGATGGCGGACGCGGCTATTTGGGCAAGATCTTCGACGACAAGTGGATGCAGTCGTACGGCTTTCTGAAGACCACCGACGAGCCCGCGATTGGCGACATCCTCAAGGCCAAGACGGGGCAGCTGCCGGCGCTTGTCCATATCCACCCGAACGAAACAGTCCGCGACGTCATCAGCCTGATGGCCGAATACGGCGTCTCCCAGATTCCGGTGCTGTCGGCCGAACCGCCCGTTGTCATGGGGGAGGTGCTGGGCTCAGTGGACGAACGCACCCTGACGGGCAAGCTGTTCAGGCATGAGGCTAGACTGACTGACAAAATTACCGAGCACATGCAGCCGCTGCTGCCCATCATCGGTTCGCTGGAGCCGATATCCGCAGCGCGCATCAAATTGCAGGACGTGGACGCGCTCATGGTCACGTTTGTGGGTGCGCCCGTTGGTGTGCTGACACGCCACGACCTGCTCAACTACCTCAACGACTGACCCCGCGACCGACCTTTCAGGAGAGATCATGGCCGACCCCACCACCTCAGGCTTCAACACCCGCGCCGTCCACGCAGGGCAGACCCCCGACCCCACCACCGGATCGGTCATCCCGCCGCTGTATCAAACCACCACGTTTGCCCAGGACGGGATCGGCAAGCTGCGCAACGGCTACGAATACGGCCGCGGCACCAACCCCACCCGCGATGCCCTCCAGGCCCAGCTCGCGGCGCTCGAGGGCGGCAAGTTCGCGTTCAGCTTCGCATCGGGCCTTGCCGCCGAGGACGCCCTGATCCGCGCCCTGCTGGTGCCCGGGGACCACATCATCATGGGCAATGACGTATACGGAGGAACCTACAGGCTCATCAACCGGGTCCTGTCCGTGTGGGGCATCAGCAACGCCGCGGTGGACATGAACGACGCCGGGGCGCTGGCTGCCGCCGTTGCCGCGGGCGGGCCCGAGGGCAGGACGAAGATGGTGTGGGTGGAGACGCCGTCGAACCCGATGATGAAGATTACAGACATTGCGGCGCTAGCTGATGTGGCACACGCCGCGGGCGCGTTGCTCGTGGTGGATAACACCTTCGCCTCCCCGTACCTGCAAAATCCGCTGGCTTTGGGTGCGGACGTGGTGGTGCATTCGACCACGAAGTACATTGGCGGGCACTCGGACGCGTCGGGCGGTGCCATCATCCTCTCCGATGCCGAGGCTGCCGAGAAGATCGGCTTTGTGCAATTTGCCGTCGGGGCCGTCTCCGCACCCATGGAAGCCTGGCTGACGACGCGCGGGCTGAAGACCCTTGGCGTGCGCATGGACAGGCACTGCTCGAACGCGCAGGCCGTCGCCGAATGGCTGCTCGCCCGGCCCGAGGTTGAGCGGGTGCTGTACCCGGGGCTGCCCTCGCACCCGGGTCATGCGCTCGCTGCCTCGCAGATGCGGGGCTTCGGCGGCATGATTTCTGTGCAGTTCAAGGGCGGTGAGGCGGCGGCCCGCAAGGTTGCCGAGTCCACCCACGTGTTCACGCTGGCGGAGTCGCTGGGCGGCATTGAATCCCTGATGAACTACCCGTCGGAGATGACGCACGCGTCGGTCAAGGGCACCGACTTGGCTGTTCCCGTGAACCTGATCCGGCTTTCAGTGGGCATCGAGGACATCCAGGACCTGATCGCGGATCTTGAGCAGGCGCTGGATTCACTCCCGTAAACCTCGCGCACACACAAACGCTCTCGCAGCATTGTGAACTGCTCCCCGGACGTTGGACTGATTAATGCAGATCCCTTACTTCCGGGGAGTTTTCATGCGTCCACACAGTTTATTGACCGCCGAGCAGCGGCTGGCTGCCGCAGCGGCTGCACCGAACCGGATGGAGTTCACCAAAGTGTGAGCGGGTTTTTCAGGCGCAAGGGTCCTTTGCCTGGTTCCGACGAATCACTGGGGGCCGCGGACCACTGCATCATCGGAACCGGTGGCTAGGCGAACGGGCACAGGGGCGCGCTCGTTAAGTGCGGCCTGCAGCGGTTCAACGCGGGCGTCGTTCAACAGTTGCGGTGGCAGGGAACCGATCTCACCCGCTTCACCGTGCACCATAGCGCGTTGACAACCGCACCTGAACTGATCCGCGTGCCCAGCATCAGGTAGACCATGGTGTCGACATCCCTGGCCGATTTCCTGTCCGTGCCAACCGATATTGTGTCGCCCGTCAACAACGCGCCGCGTCCCTGCGGGCCAAGACAGGCTGCTGCTGCCCTCGAAGTGCCCGCGGCCCTGGGTGCACAGGGCCCACGCCAAAAATGATCCCGTTTGCGGGTTTTGACACCGTTCTACCGGTGTCGAAACCCGCAAACGGGATCATTTTCAGTCGGAGGTTACACGCGGGAGGCTGCGGCACCCACCTTGGCATCGGCGTCGTACGTGTAAACGGGCTTGCCGCCGATGAACACGGCCATGGCGCGCGCCATGACGTCCAGCGGATCCCCGCTCCACAGCACCAGGTCGGCATCCTTGCCCACCTTCAGCGAGCCGATCCTCCCGGCCAGGCCCAACACGCGCGCAGGGTTGATCGTGATGGCCCGCAGCGCGGTGGTCCGGTCCAGGCCCTCCTTCACGGCGAAGGATGCCTGGTGGACGAGGAAGTTGATGGGCACCACGGGGTGGTCGGTGATGATGGAAATCTCGACGCCGGCAGCCGCCAGCTTGCCGGGGTTGGCGATGGACCGGGCGCGCAGTTCGGGCTTGGACTTTGTGGTGAACAGCGGGCCGATGAGCACCGGCGTGCCACGGGCGGCCAGAACGTCGCCCAAAACGTGCGCCTCGGTGCCGTGGTCGATGACGAGGTCGTAGCCGAATTCCTCGGCCAGGCGGATGGCGGTGGCGATGTCGTCCGCCCTGTGGCAGTGCTGGCGCCAGGGGATTTCGCGGCGCAGCACCATGGCAAGGGCTTCCATGTGGGCGTCGCGGGGGCGCGGCTCGGGCTTGGCCATCCAGTTCTGCGCGTCCATGAACGCCTGCCTGATCACCAGCGCCGTACCCAACCGGGTCGAGGGTGTCTGCTTCTTTTCCCCGTATACGCCCTTGGGGTTCTCGCCCAGGGCCGACTTCAGCCCGCTGGGGGAGCGCAGCACCATTTCCTCGATGTACCGGCCGTGCGTGTGCATCGCGACGGCCTGGCCGCCGATCGGATTGCCCGAACCGGGGTTCACGTTGACGGTAGTGATGCCACCGGCCAAGGCGTCGGTGAAACCGGGATCAAAGGGGTCGACGGCGTCAATGGCGCGGACGCCTGCCATGACGGGGTTCGTCATCTCGTTGACGTCGCTAGTGGCGCCGACCTCGCCTTCGGGGTCCATGCCGAGGTGCACATGGGCGTCGATGAACCCGGGCAGCAGCCACTGGCCCTTCGCGTCGAGGACGTCGGCGCCCTCGGGAGCCTGAACGGATGCGCCGAGGGCCAGGATCTTGCCGCCTTCAACGAGCACCGTGCCGTCGAAGGGTTCGCCCTCCACAGGAACAACGTGGGCGTTGGTGATGGCGAGAACACGCTTCTTCGCTGCGGCCGCTGCCTCACGGATGGCTGCACTGATCGTGGCCGTGTCGGGCGTCTTCCGTGCGGCGGGCACCGGCTTCTTTCCCGACTTCGCGGCGCCGGCGTTGACCGGGGCCGATCCGGGCTTTCCTGCCGGAGCAGCCGCCCTGCGCGTTACGCGCCCTGGAATGAAACCGGGTGTGGGGGTGGGCTGTGTGCTGCTCATGACTGCCTTTCGAGTGCCGTTGAGGGTCACTTCCAAGCTACAGCGTATTTCCAGCAGGGCGGGGACGGGTGCGCGGCATAGGCTGGGGCGATGTACACGAAGACCGCGTTGTACAGGTGTTGGCCGCACGGTGGGCATCGGGGCAGGCATTGCCAGGGCGCTTGCCGCCGACGGCCGGGGCCCGGGTGTGGGCCATGCCGGCAGACCTGGCCGACCCGTCCGCAGCCGACCGCCTGATGTGACGGATTGCCCAGGAAGCCGGGCCGATGGCCGGCATGGTGCTCTCCCACGCCGAGTCGGTGGATTCGGCGATCCTGGACACCTCGCTGGAGAGTTTCGAGCGGCATTTTGCGGTCAACACCCGGGCAAACTGGCACAGCAGGGCATCAGCGCCAATGTGCTCAACCCCGACCCCGTCGACACCGGCTGGATGGACGCGGCAACGCACGCAGAACTGACGGCGATGCAACCGGGCGGACGCCTCGGCACGCCCGCGGATGTTGCTCTCTTATGCGTCCGGGCTGCCCATGAACAGTGCGCATAAACGGTTATGCGCATCACTCTCCGCGGGCCGGGCGCAGAAGGGCACCGCGCCCACGGTGCTGGCGGGTCAGGAAGCTGTCAAGAAGCCCCCGCCCGGTGCTAAGAACCCGTAAAAACAGCCTGCACCGCCCCATGGCGGGTTTGCGATTGATCCAGACATCATTTCGCACGTGACAGCAGGTAGTCGTGGAATTTATATCGTGGCCGATTCTTGGGTTGGTGGGGCTGGCATTGCTGGTCTACCTGCTCGCAGCCCTCATCCGCCCCGAGCAGTGGTGAGCGCCGCCATGGAGCTCAACGTTGTCTCGCTAGTCACCCAGCTTGTCGCCCTTGCCGTGTTGCACCAGCCAGTGGGTGCCTATCTTGCAACAACCTTTACCGGCAGCAGGCACCTGGCCCTTGAACGGCGCCTGTACAAACTCTCGGGCACGGACCCGATGGCAGAGCTACGCGCCCGAAGCCACCCTCGGCCTTGCGTGCAGATCTTCCTCTCCGCCGCCGTCGGGCTTGCCGTGGTAGTGGCGCTCATCCGTGGCATCACCCGCTCCGAAACAAGCAATCTGGGGAATTTCTGGGTGGATCTGACCCGCGGCGTCATCCGTGTCCTGCTGCCCCTCGCCTTCCTTGGTGCGGTGGTCCTGCTGATCACCCGTGTCATCCAGAACTGGGGCGGCACCGACATCCACACCCTCGTCACGGGCGCACAACAAACCGTCCCCGGCGGCCCCGTCACCTCGCAGGAGGCCATCACGCTGCTAGCGTCAACGTGACCCACGATTCCCTGCCGCCCTTGGCCGGCGGGCTTGCCCTGCTGAACATGATGCTGGGCGAGACAGCACCAGGAGGCATGGGATCAGGTCAGGACGGCCTGCTCGGGCTCGCCTCCCTGTCCTTATTTGCGGGGTGGGACAGCTCGTTGCCCCGGCCCAGGTTCTTTTATCCGCGGCCAGCGGAGGTGGCGGCCCGCGAACACGTGGCACCGGCCCGGGTGCCGATTGACGCCGTGACGGTCAGCGGATCGGGGCTGGACCCTGACATTTCGACGGCGTACGCGGCCCTGCAGGTACCGCGGGTTGCATCGGCCAACGGGCTCAGCGAGGCTGCCGTGAAGGCGCTGGTTGCGCAGAACACCAGCACCGGGCTCAACGCCTTCCTCGGCCAGGCCTCGGTCAACACCACCACTTTGAACGCTGCCCTGGTGCAGCTGCAAAAATAAGCCGACGGCCTGCGAGAATAAATTATGAGTCGAGGCACATTGCGGATTTTTCTGGGAGCGGCACCCGGGGTGGGGAAAACCTACTCCATGTTGGATGAAGGCCGCGCCCAGGCGGCCGCCGGTGTCGACGTGGTGGCCGGGATCGTCCTTGACCACGGCAGGGAGCAGACCAGGGCGCAGCTTGAGGGCCTTGAAGTCATCGCGCCACGGAACATCGACTACAGGGGCACGGGATTTGCGGAGCTCGACGTCCAAGCACTGCTGGCCAGACGGCCCGCACTGGCGCTCGTGGATGAATATGCGCACTCAAACATTACGGGGGCGGGCAACGCCAAGCGCTGGCAGGACGTGGAAGAGCTGCTCGCAGCGGGCATCGACGTCTACTCCACCGTCAACATCCAACACCTTGCCTCCCTTGGTGATGTGGTCGAGTCCATCACGGGGGTGCGCCAGCACGAAACCGTCCCCGACGACGTGGTGCGCCGGGCCGAACAAATTGAGCTCGTTGACATCCCGCCGGAGCTGCTGCGCCAACGGCTGAGCACGGGACACGTGTATGCGCCAGAGAAGGTCGATGCCGCACTGGCCAACTGCTTCAGGCTCGGGAACCTGACGGCGCTGCGCGAGCTTGCGCTGCTGTGGTTGGCCGACAGGGTGGAGGAAGGCGTGGCCGCGTACAGGGCGAGTCACGGCATAGCCGAAAGCTGGCCCACCCGTGAACGTGTTGTCGTGGGGCTCACAGGAGGCGCCGAGGGAGAGGTGCTGCTGCGCAGGGCCGCCCGCATCCTGAGCCGCGTCAGCGGCGGGGAACTGCTGGCCGTGCACGTACCGCGGTCCGACGGCGTTGCTGGGGACGCCCCGGCGGCCCTCGAGGGACAGCGCCAACTCGTCACCGACCTCGGCGGCACCTACCATTCGGTGGGCGGGGAGGACCCGGCCAGGGCATTGCTTGACTTTGCCCGCAATGTTGGCGCCACACAGATCGTCATCGGCTCCTCACGGCGCAAGCCAAAGTTTGGTTTCCTCTCCAGCCAAGGCGTTGGCGCAAGGGTGGTCCGCGGAGCCGGAGACATGGATGTGCACATGGTCCCGCACCCGCTGGCGGGCCCCGGGCGGGTGCCGCGCAACCGTGGAGAACTGAACAGGAAGCGCGTCATTGCAGGCTTTGCCGTCGCCGTGGTGCTGCCCGTCATTGTGCAGCTGTTCACGGGGCCGCTGACCCTGCAAACCACCATGGTCATACATCTGGCGGCCGCCATTGCCGTCGCCCTGGTCGGGGGTCTGTGGCCGGCAGTGCTGGCCGCCGCCTGGGGGAGCCTGCTGCTGAACTTCTTCTCCGCGCCTCCCATAGGGACGTTGACCATCAGCAACCCCGAAAACCTCCTGACGCTGATCGTGTTCCTGCTTGTCGCCGTCGCTGTCGCGCTCGCCGTTGACCAGTCGGCTCGGCGCTCGCGGGACGCCCTGCAGGCCGGGGCCGAGGCGGCAACCCTGAGTGAGCTTGCCCGCGGCATCCTGGCATCGCGTGACACGGTCCAGGTGTTCCTCGAGCAGGTCAGGGAGCACTTTGGGATGCGTTCGGTGGCGCTTTTTGGCAACGGCGGCGGGTCCAACGGTGCCGGGCCCGGGCCCGGTGGGTGGCAGCTGGAGGCGTCGGCAGGGGAGGACCCGGCGCAGACCCCCGGACAGGCCGACACGGTGGAGGAAGTTTCCGAGCACTGGGTGCTGGGACTGTCTGGGCGGATCCTGCCGGCCCGGGACAGGCGGCTGCTCAGCGCCTTCGGTGCCCACCTTTTGGCCCTGGAGCAACGCGAGGCGCTGAGCCAGACCCAGCGCGAGAACGTGCAGCTCAGTCAGGACAACAACATCAGGACCTCAGTATTGCGGGCGGTGTCCCATGACCTGCGCACACCCCTGGCAGGCATCAAGCTTTCGGTCAGCAGCCTGCGCCAAACCGAGGTGACCTTCAGCCCGGAGGATGAGGCCGAGCTGCTGGCAACCATCGAGCACTATGCGGATAGGATGGATGCCCTGGTGGGAAACCTCCTTGACATGTCGCGGCTGAGCGCCCAAATGGTCCGCCCCGTTGTGGGCCCTGTGACGTGGCAGGAGGTCCTGCCCGCAGCACTCCACGGGGTTCCGGCGGAGCGCGTGCGCAGGGAACTGCCACCGAACATGCCCGCCATCGAGGCCGACCCCGGACTGCTCGAACGGGTCATTGCCAATATTGTGGAGAACGCGGTGAAATACGCCGGGGATTCGGAAATCCTTGTCGTGGGGTCCATTGGCGGTTCGGGAAGCTCCACCATCAACGGCCACCCGGCGAGCGAAATGCGCGTGGTTGACCACGGCAAGGGCGTTCCAGCGGCCGATGTCATGGCCATCTTCAAGCCCTTCCAAAGGCTCGACGACGTCTCGTACGGCGCGCAGGGCGGCACCGGTGTGGGTCTTGGGTTGGCAGTTGCGAAGGGTTTCACCGAGATCATGGGAGGCGTGCTTGAAGCCGAGGAAACACCGGGTGGCGGCCTGACAATGATCATCCGCATGCCGCTCTCCACCGGAATTGTGAGGACCCTGCCATGACCACCGTCCTGATTGTTGACGACGAGCCGCAAATCCTGCGCGCCCTGCAAATCAACCTGCACGCCCACGGCTACATCGTTGTCCCGGCCGCCAACGGGACCGCGGCGCTGGCCGCCGCCCAAACCCAGGCGATTGACGTCGTCGTGCTTGACCTGGGCCTTCCCGACATGGACGGGCTGGATGTGATTGCCGGGCTGCGCGGCTGGAGCGAGGTGCCGATCATCGTGCTGTCGGCGCGGCACGGCTCCCACGACAAGGTTGAGGCCCTCGACGCCGGCGCCGACGATTACGTGACCAAGCCGTTCGGGCTTGACGAACTGCTCGCCAGGCTGCGCGTGGCCACCCGCCGGGCAGGCCCGCAGGCTGCGGAGCCGCTCGTTGAGACGGCGGAATTCACCGTGGACCTTGCCAATAAGCTGGTCATGCGCGGCGGACTGCCTGTGCGGATGACGCCCACCGAATGGAGTGTGCTGGAGCTGCTGGTGCGCAATCCCGGCCGACTTGTCAGCCAGCAGCAGATCCTGTCGGAGGTGTGGGGGCCGGCCTATGCCAAGGAAACCCACTACCTGCGCGTCTACATGGCGCAGTTGCGGCGCAAGCTTGAACGCGACCCCGCCAATCCCGCGTACCTGCTCACCGAGGCGGGCATGGGATACAGGTTCGCGCCGTAAACGTTCCCAGCGAAGGAGTGGGGCGGCTCACGGGCTTAGCTGGTCATAAACGTATTAGTAATATTATGACTATGACTAAACGTTCGCCTCTGGCGCTTGCCGTGCTGGCCCTGTTGCTGGAAAGGCCCATGCATCCCTATCGCATGCAGCAGCTCATCACCCTGCGCGGCAAGGACAGGGTCATCAACGTCAGCCAGCGTGCCAGCCTCTACAGCACCATTGAGCGGCTGGCCCGCGACGGGCTGATCCGCGTCGCCGAGGTTGAGCGCGACGGCTCCCGCCCCGAACGCTCCGTCTATGAAATATCCGACGCCGGACGCGTCGCCGCCCGCGAATGGCTCACCGACATGCTCTCTGTGCCCAAGCGAGGCTTCCCTGAATTCCATGCGGCGCTGGCCCACGCCCCGGTACTTGAGCCGGGCGAACTGGCCGGGCTGTTGCGCACCCGCCGCGACGCCGTCGCCGCCGAGGTTTACGAGCTGCAAGGGGAGCTGGATGCCGTGGCCGGCTTCCTGCCCCGCGTGGTCCTGCTGGATGCCGAACTTATTGCGCGCGCCCGCACCATGGAACTTGAATTCCTCGACGAGATCCTTGCCGGGCTGGATTCGGGCGCCATGACGTGGAGCCGGGAATCCCTGGCAGCCCTGTCTGAAGCCAACGAACACCACGGGTAATCCCGGCGCCGCCACACTTTTTTTTGCATCACAAAAACCCGAAGGAAACTGCATGAAATCCGCAGCACCGCCCATTGGCAAGGCGCGCACCATCGCCCTTGTCTCCCTGTTCATGGCATCGTTCATGGAACTGCTCGACGCCACCATCGTCAATGTCGCCCTGCCTGACATTGAGCGTGCCCTCGGCGCCCAAAATGCCGAGCTGCAGTGGATGGTTGCCTCCTACACCCTGGCCCTGGCCATCGGCCTGATCACGGGTTCACGCCTTGGTGACATTTACGGGCGCAAGAAGGTCTTCATCATCGGCCTTGTGGCCTTCACCGTGGCATCGGTGCTGTGCGGTGCCGCGATGAACCCCGAAATGCTCATCGCCTCCCGCGCGCTGCAGGGCTTCGCCTCGGCAGCCATGATCCCGCAGGTGCTCTCAAGCCTGCAGGTCATGTACAAGCCGTCGGAGCGCGCCGGCGCCATGGCAGGGTTTTCAGCCCTCGCCGGTGTTGCCGCCGTCTCGGGTCCCATCCTTGGCGCCATCCTGACCAACGCGGACCTCTTTGGCTGGGGCTGGCGCACCATCTTCTTCGTCAACATCCCCGTGGGCATCTTCGCCGTCATCTGCGCCGTGAAATACGTGCCCGAATCGGTGGCTCCCGTGCGGCACAGGCTTGACCTGTCCGGCGTCGTCATTCTTGCGGTGGGCATGCTGGGCATCCTCTACCCCCTGACCATGGGCCGTGAGGAGGGCTGGCCGCTGTGGACGTTCCTGACCATGGCGTTCGGCGTGCTGGTGCTGGCCGGCTTTGTGCTGCTCCAACGCCGTGAGGAAATGCGCGGGGGAGAGCCGCTCGTGGCTGTCTCGCTGTTCAAGAGCCGTCCGTTCGCCGCGGGCATCGCGATGATGTTCTTGTTCTTCATCCCCATGAACGGCTTCTTCCTGATCCAGACCCTGTTCCTGCAGCTCGGGCTGGAGTACCCCATCCTGAAGGCAGGGCTCACCATGATCCCGTTCTCCATCATGGTTCCCGTGCTGGCCGGCATCTCCGCGGCCATCCTTGCCAGGAAGATCGGCCGCGTCGTCCTGCAGCTGGGCCCGCTCGTGATCGCCATCGGCTTTGTGGTGCTCATCTTCACCGTCCAGTCCGTCGGCGGAACCGTGACACCCTGGCACCTCATCGCCGGCCTGGCCCTGAGCGGCGCCGGATTCGGCATGGTCGTGGCGCCGGTGGGCATCTTCGTGCTTTCCGAGGTCCCCGCCAAGTTCGCCGGCAGCGCCTCGGGCCTGTTCAACACCACGAGCCAGCTCGCCGGCGCCCTGGGTGTTGCCATCATCGGCACCATCTTCTTCGACGCGCTCGATGCCAGCACCGCCCACAGCCAGTCGGCCGTGTTCATCGACAGCTTCACGTCCACCATGTGGATCATGGCAGGCGGCATGGTCCTTGCGGCCGCCGCGGCATCCTTCCTGCCGCGCTGGGCCTCGGAGTCCGACGTTTTGGACGAAGCGGTCAAGTTGCCTTCGGCCTGAGCCGACACCAGCCGCCGTCGGCCGTTAAGACGCAGGTTCGCCCATGCCATGCTCGCGATGATCGGGGATCCTGGCACGTTCGCCCGCGGAGCCGGCGTGGCGTATTGAGCCGCCTTCCGGGTAGTTTTATCGCATGAGTGATTCCTCTGCCGGGTCCGTCCTGGCTGTCTGCCGCGTCCACGAACTGCACCCCGACGCCGGGACAGTGGGCGTGACGGCGATCGATAAACGCGCAGTGGAAGGTCCGGTCCGGGTGCGACCGCTGGGCCTCTACGCCGATCTCCAGGCGGATAGGAAAAACCACGGCGGATTGGATCAGGCCATTTACGCCTACGCGCAAGAGGATGCCGAATACTGGAGCGCCGAACTGGGGCGGGACATTCCGCCGGGTCTTTTTGGCGAGAACCTGCGCACCCTTGGCATCGATGCCACGGGTGCCGTGATCGGCGAGCACTGGCGGATCGGTGCCCACGTGCTGCTTGAAGTGACCTCACCACGCGTCCCGTGCGCCACGTTCGCCCGCCGCATGGGGGAGCCGCGTTGGGTGAAGCGGTTCACCGAGGAAGGACGGATCGGCACGTACCTGCGCGTGCTGCACAAGGGAACCATCCAGACCGGGGACGTCATCACTGTTGAGCACGTGCCTGACCACGGGATCACTGTTGGAAAGTTCTTCGCCGACCCCACAGTGGGGGACGTGCTCGCCCTTCAGGCACTGCACGACGCCGGGACCCTCACCCTGGCCGCCGACTACTTGACGCGGTTCCCGAAGATCCTTGCGGCAGCAGCTCGCTGACGCCGGGCCTGTGGAGGTCAGGCACCCGCGGGAGGTCCCGCCGTCGTGCTTGAGAAAGTGCATGTGCCGAAACTCACGGGCTCCCATCGCCTTTCCCTGTATCGTGAAGGTTAGGTATGCCCTACAATTTAACTATCCCCCACTCCGGTATCTCCTTTTATTTTCTGCCCAATTTTTGAGGCAGGAGCCTGAAGTGTTTGGGGCCCGCGGAAGTTGAGCGGGCAAGTAGCGTTCATAGGGGATTGCCGGCAAAGAAACGCCATGCAGTGTTGGTTTTTACAACACTGGCGGCCGCACCAACGGTGCGCACATGGCGCGAGATCCTGCCCGGGATGCCGAGTAGCGGCTGGATTTTATGCAGTGCGGCAACCTCGCCGCCCGCCCTATGAATGAGGACATCTTGACCATGCCCGAAAACTTGACCGATAACTCTCCCGCCGTGGAGGAAGAAGTAAACGAAGTAACCTTCGCCGACATGGGTATTGACGGCCGCGTGCTGTCTGCCCTGAACGATGTTGGCTACGAGAAGCCCTCACCCATCCAGGCCGCAACCATTCCGTTGCTGCTTGAAGGCCGCGACGTCGTCGGCCTGGCCCAGACCGGTACCGGTAAGACTGCAGCATTCGCAGTTCCCGCCCTGTCCCGCATGGCTGAGCTCATGGACCTCAACGGTCCCACCAAGGACACCCAGATCCTGGTCTTGGCACCTACCCGTGAATTGGCCCTTCAGGTCGCCGAAGCATTCACGTCGTACGCCAAGTACATGGACAACTTCTCAGTACTGCCCGTTTACGGTGGCTCTGCCTACGGCCCCCAGCTGGCTGGCCTGCGCCGCGGTGCACAGGTTGTCGTCGGTACCCCCGGCCGCGTCATCGACCACCTTTCAAAGGGCTCCTTGGACCTGTCCAAGCTGCAGTACCTGGTGTTGGATGAAGCTGACGAGATGCTGCGCATGGGCTTCGCCGAAGACGTTGAGCAGATCCTCTCCCAGACACCGAAGGAGAAGCAGGTTGCCCTCTTCTCCGCCACGATGCCCGGCCAGATCCGCCGCATCTCCAAGCAGTACCTGAACAACCCGGCCGAGGTGACGGTCAAGTCCAAGACCACGACCGGCGCCAATACCCGCCAGCGTTACCTGCAGGTCATGGGCCCGCACAAGCTCGATGCTCTGACCCGCGTGCTCGAGGTTGAAGAGTTCGGAGGCGTCATCGCGTTCGTACGCACCAAGATGGCCACCGAAGACCTGGCTGACAAGCTCAAGTCCCGCGGCTTCCAGGCTGCTGCCATCAACGGTGACATTCCGCAGCAGCAGCGTGAACGAACCATCGAAGCGCTCCGCAGTGGCAAAATCGACATCCTTGTTGCCACCGACGTTGCAGCCCGTGGCCTTGACGTGGAACGCATCACGCACGTCATCAACTACGACATTCCGCATGACACCGAGTCCTACGTGCACCGCATTGGCCGTACGGGCCGTGCCGGCCGATCCGGCGACGCGATTCTGTTCATGACCCCGCGCGAGAAGTACCTGCTGCGCGCCATTGAAAAGGCTACGCGCCAGCCGGTGGACCAGATGCACCTGCCGTCCGCGGAAACCATCAACTCGCTGCGCCTGGGCAAGTTCGCTGAGAAGATCACCGAAACCCTGGCCAGCCAGGATGTTGCCAAGTTCCGCGACTTGATTGCCTCTTACGAGCAGGAGCACGACGTTCCGGCGTCGGAGATTGCCGCTGCCTTGGCCGTCATGGCTCAGGGCAACCAGCCGTTGCTCGTCAACGACCTTCCCGCAGCCCCCGAATACCAGAAGAAGGACCGCGCCAAGGACGGCTTCGGCTCACGTGGTCCGACCCGCACGCTGACCGAAGGTAACGCCACCTACCGCATCTCGGTAGGCCGTCGCCAGCGCGTCATGCCCGGCTCCATCGTTGGCGCCATCGCCAACGAAGGCGGCCTGTCCTCCTCGCAGATCGGCGGCATTGACATCCGCGCCGACCACACGCTGGTTGAACTGCCCGCAGACCTGAGCAAGGATCAGTGGAAGGCCCTGAGCCGCACCCGCATCAGCGGTGAGCTCATCAACCTCGAACTGGACAAGGGCCGTCGCCCCTCAGGCGGCGCAACAGGCGCCCCGTACCAGGGCCGTGAAGAGCGTAACGATCGCGGCCAGGGCGGCTTCAAGAAGAAGTTCGACGGCGACCGTGGAGGCTACCGTGGCGGTAACGACCGTGGCGCTGACCGCGGTGCCGACCGCGGCAACGACCGCGGCTTCAGCAGCGATCGCGGCCAGGGCCACACGGGCCACGGTGGCGGCGACCGCCGTCCCCGCCACGAAGGCGGACAGAACTTCAACAGCAAGGGCAAGTGGTAAATACCACTCCCTGCGGAACTAAAAACCCGCGCTAACAGGCCGGCTGCCCACAAGGCAGCCGGCCTTTTTGTTGTCATTTTCACCTCCCTTTTGCCGACGGAAGTTCCATGTGACGCAACTCATGAGCAACGTTGCGAAGAGGTGAAATTTCTTGATATTTAGGGGATTTTGGCGATGAATGGAGATTCGATTCGGGTCATTGGCGCACCTGATTGGGGCTCTGTGGTGCTTGGGGGGAATCTCCGATTTCGCATCAGGCAAAACCACTGGTAAAGTATTTTCTCGTTGCCCCCCTAGCTCAGTGGTAGAGCGCGTTCTTGGTAAGAACGAGGTCACCGGATCGATTCCGGTGGGGGGCTCGCAAATGAGTAAGGCTCGTGTCAAGACGGTTTTGACCGGGGCGGCACGGGCCACTCTCATTTATGGCGGCATAGCTCAGTTGGTTAGAGCGCACGACTCATAATCGTGAGGTCCCGAGATCGAGTCTCGGTGCCGCTACAGAATAAAATCCCCTTCCTGCCAAGTGCAGGGAGGGGCTTTTTTGTATCCGCTACCCCAGGAGGTAGCCCTCGTGCTGGAAACGGTATGTACTGGGAAGCAGGCCGAACGGTTCGACCCACCAGAAGGAGCAGCAGTGAAAAAAGTCTTGATCATTGGCGGGCACGGAAAGATCGCGTTGTTGCTTGCACCCCTATTGACGGCTGCCGGCATGGAGGTCACCTCGGTGATCCGCAACGCCGCCCAGAGCGACGCCGTCGCAGCAACCGGTGCCGTCCCGGTGGTGCACGACGTCGAATCCTCCTCGGTTGCCGAACTCACCGAACTTTTCGCGGGGCAGGATGCGCTCATCTGGTCCGCCGGTGCCGGGGGAGGGGACCCTGCGCGCACCTTTGCGGTTGATCGTGACGCCGCCATCCGGTCCATGGATGCGGCCGCCGCGGCGGGGGTTGGCCGCTACGTCATGGTTTCCTACCTTGGCGCCGGGCCCGACCACGGCGTGCCTGAGGGTGACAGCTTCTTTGCCTACGCCGAGGCCAAGGCCGCTGCAGATGCCCACTTACGTGTTGGTGCCCTACCCTGGACCATCCTGGCTCCGGGCGCTTTGACCCAGGATCCTGCCACGGCTCAGGTGGATCCGACTCCGGCCGCCGAGCGGGATCCCAAGGCGCCACGAAACACTTCACGTGCCAACGTTGCCCTCGTCGCGGCGGCCGTTCTGCAGCGGGCCGAGACAACGGGCCGCACCATCGAATTCACCGACGGGACTGTGCCTGTCGAGGAAGCCCTGACCCCGTAAAGTAAGACGCGTGGAACAGTTTGTACTTATCATTGGACTCCTTTTCGCCACAGTGGTTGCAGTCGGCTTGGGGGACAAGCTCAGGCTGCCCTATCCGGTGCTCATGCTCATCATGGCCGGGGCACTGACATTCATCCCCGGGTTCCCGGACCTGCGCATCGATCCCGAGCTGATCCTGCCGATCTTCCTGCCGCCACTGCTTTTCGCCACTGCGCAGAAGAGCTCCTGGGCTGTTTTCAAGGTCCGCTGGCGGACACTGCTGCTGCTGGCGGTGGCTCTGATCGTGGTGTCCACGATCATGGTGGCGGGAGCGGCCTGGCTGCTGGTCCCCGCCATTGGAATCCCTGCCGCCGTCGCCCTGGGTGCCATGTGTGCCCCGCCCGATCCCGTCGCCGTTGATTCCATTGCCGGCCGTGTCCACATGCCGCGCAGACTCATCACGGTGCTCCAAAGCGAGGGCTTGTTCAACGACGCCGCGGCCATCGTCATCTTCCAGGCGGCGGTCGCCAGCGCCATGGACGGCCAACCGTTCGGGATCGGCGTTGTGGGGAAGTTCCTCCTCGGTGCGGCCGTTGCCGTGCTGGTTGGCATGGTCATGGGCTGGGTCACGGGCCTGATTACAAGGCTCATCACCTCCCCGGTTGCGCGCAGTGCAGTGACGCTCGTGGTGCCCTTTGCCGCCTACATCCTGGCCGAGGAGGTGCATGCCTCAGGCGTCATCGCCGTCGTCGTCACCGCCCTTGAAATGAAGCGCCATGCCCGCGCGGAGGACGCGACCGAACGCATCACGCGCGCCGCTTTTTGGGACGTTGTTGAACTGCTGGTGACAGGGCTGGCCTTTGGCCTCGTGGGGCTGGAAATGCGCGAGGTCATCAAGGAGGAAGGCTCGGCGATTTGGGGCATGCTCCCCCTGGCTGCGGCCATCAGCGTGCTTGTCATACTTGTCAGGTTCCTGTGGTTTGGCCTGCTGGCGTTGGCCTCCCGGAAAGGCGACGGCGACCTGCCGCCAACCAGCCTCAAGGACGTCGTGATTCTCACCTGGTGCGGAATGCGCGGCCTGGCCACACTCGCACTGGCCCTCGCGCTGCCAACGGCCCTGCCCAACGGTGCAGACTTCCCTGCCAGGCACGAGATCATTGTGGTGGCCTGCGCCGTCCTGCTCATCACGCTGGTACTGCCGGGACTGACCCTGCCGTGGCTCATGAGGGCTCTTAAGGCAACTGACGACGGCGCCGAGGAGCGTCAGGCGGCCACGGTCCTAGCCCTGCGCGCCCAGGAGGCAGCAGTTGCCGCCTTGCGCGACCATGCGCTGATCAAGGAACTGCCGATGGAGAAGATCGCCCTGGTCAAGTCAAAGATGCAGCGTCTGCATGCCGAACTGCTCGATGGGAGCTTGAAGAACGAGGACCAGGACGAGCGCCGCCGACGTGGCAGGGAATTGGCGATCGCCGTCCAAACCATCGCTCTCGACGCCGCGCGCAGCGAGGTCCTGAGCGCCCGCAACGAACCCGATGCCGATCCCGAGGTGGTTGACAGGGTGTTGCGGCAACTTGACCTGCGCACCATGGTCATGCCGGAAAGTTAGGAAATACCGATGCAGACAACGTAGCGCCTGATCCTGTCCCAACATGGAGGACGTTGACGGGATGCATGCCATCTGCAGTGATGCCCGGGTGTGGACCCACTTCACCAGCCTTCGGCAGGTAGACGTTGAGCAGACCCGCACAACGCTGGAGCAGTTCATGGCCACATGGGAGAAGGACGGTCAGCGCCCCTGGGTTGTCAGGCTTCCCGGCAGACCGGAGATCATCGGGCAGGGCGGCTGTTCCGTCAAGGACGACGTCTTTTGGAATCTCCGGTGCCGTTTTGCCCCGGCCGTCCAGGGGTGCTGCTAGCGGGTGCTGCCCGCAACAGCTTCGCTATGGGGGTCATCACGCAGGATTGAGAACAGCAGCGAGTCCCGCCGGGTCCCGTGGACGAGCCTGTGGGAGCGCAGCACGCCCTCCTGGGTGAAGCCGCTCTTTTGCAGCACTCGGATTGAACCGATGTTCCCCGGGTGGCAGGTGGCTGTGATGCGTTCCAGGCCGAGCGGGCCGAATCCGAGCCCCAGCAGCTGGCTGACGGCTTCGGTGGCGTAGCCGCGGCCCCAGTGGGCGCGATGGAGCGTGTAACCGAGTTCGCCATTGCGGTCGTGCGGGTCGGTGGTCCATATGGATACTGAGCCGATGGCCGTTCCGTTCAGCACGGCGGCGAGCGTGAAGGCCGACAAATCAGCCTGGGGTAGGGGCCGCGCCGCATCCTCGACGAACGCCGTCGTCTGCACCAGCGTATTGGGACCCCACGTGGACCAGCGGACCACTTCGGGATCGGAGCAGTATTCGTGCACGGCCGGGATGTCTGCGGGCGTGAAACGGCGGAAGCTGAGCCCCGAACTGTCCGTACGGGCCCTGGAAATGGTCATGAAGTGCCCGTTCACTCGGTTGCGTTGTCCCCATCGTAGCGGCGCACGGTTGCAGGCCGGTCCGCCCTCTCCAACTGGAGCATTGGGCCAATGGAAGGCAGTAGACGTTGTGGAAAGGAAAGTCGAATCTTTACCGCTTGCCGTATACGGTAGATATATGACCAGCACTTTCGGCCACGAAGCCACCCCCGCACCCGTCCGCACCCGCAACATCCCGGCTGAAATCGCCCGCTCGTGGCTTTTGGTGCCCGCGACCCGCCCCGAGATCTTCGACGAGTCCGCGGCCTCCCGCGCAGACGCCGTCGTGCTTGACATTGAAGACGCAGTGGACCCGAAGAAGAAGGACGACGCCCGCGAGGACGTGATCAACTGGCTGCGCAACGGCGGCCAGGCCTGGGTCCGCATCAACGACGTCCACTCAAAGTTCTGGGCCGACGACGTCGCTGCCCTCCGCAACACCCCCGGCCTGCTCGGCGTCATGCTGGCCAAGACCGAGCAGGCTGAACAGGTCAAGGAGACCTACCACCGCCTCGACGGCAAGACCCGCGTCCTGGCGCTGGTGGAATCCGCCCTCGGAATTGAGGAGGCGAACAACATCGCCCGCGCTGAAGGTGCCTTCCGCCTCGCCTTTGGATCAGGGGACTTCCGACGCGACACCGGCATGGCCGCGGACCGCGAAGCCATGGCCTACCCCCGAGCAAAGCTCGTCGTGGCCAGCCGTGTCGGTAACCTGCCCGGCCCCATCGACGGCCCCACCGTGGGCACCAACCACCCGATCCTGCGCGAGCAGTCGGCCATCACTGTCTCCATGGGCATGACCGGCAAGCTGGCCCTTGCCATCGACCAGACGACCATCATCAACGAGGTCATCAGCCCCACCCCGACAGACGTCGCCTGGGCCACGGACTTCATGAACGATTTCAACGCCCGCGGCGGAGTCATCCGCGACGGCTCCGACCTGCCGCGGTTGGGCCGCGCCGAAAAGATCATGAAGCTCGCCGTCGCCTACGGTGTCCAGCCGGCGCTCTAGCACCATGTCCAAGGGGCCGGCCGGCGGCGGGCTGGTGCGCGCGGTGAGCTGGGGTCCAAGCGGGCCCTCGCTGTCACTCACAACGCACGACGGCGACACCCGCCTTCCGCTGGAACCCGGGCACTGGCTGCGGTTCAGTGTGGCGTCCGGCGACGGCGTCCCGGCCCGATACTGTCTGGGGTTCACCAGCGTGCAGGGACCGGAAGAGTCCGTGCATTCCCCCTGCCCCACGGGGCTGGCGGCCGAACGTGGATTCCAGTGCGGGACCTGCTTCGCCAAGGACGACTTCAGGTTCATGCACGACTTCCACCGCAGCGGCATCGCACCTGCCGGCCTCAAGCTGTACCTGGCCCAACAGCATTGGCTCTACATTGCCACCTTCGCCGACGGCACCACGAAGGTCGGTACAGCCTCAAACCGCAGCAAGTGGACGCGACTGGCCGAGCAGGGAGCCCTCGTGGCCCGCTATGTGGCCCGTGCCAGCGACGGTTCAGTGGTCCGCAACCTCGAGGACGCGGTATCGACGAACCTGCCGCCCGTGCAGTTCGTGCGCGGCGCCGCCAAGTTTGCCGCACTGCTGCATCCCCGGCCACCCCTGCACCTTGAGCAGAGCAACAAGGCGATGGCCGACGTCGTGCGCGACTACGTGGCCGGCCTGCCACTTGACGGCTTCGAACCTGTGGACGAGCAATGGGTGCGCAGCGGGCTGTCGGAGGCCGTGGCACAGCCGGGCCGCCGCACCGCCTACCCGCAGCCACTGGATGCGGGGGAGCACGGCATGCGGCTGGAATCCATGCTTGGGCCCACCGCGCTGGTGGGCCTTGATGGCGTGGAGGGTGAGTTCCTGGTCGACCTCGGTGGACTCAAGGGCCGCAGGATCAACTTCGGCGACTACAGCACTGACGTGCCGGCGCTGCAGGAGTCGCTCTTCTAGTCCCGGGCCGCTCCCACCGTTCGCAAGCTCGCGGCCAGTAGCGTCTACTGGCCTCCCAAAACTCGCTGCGCTCCCCGGCCGCTCCCACCGTTCGCAAGCTCGCGGCGGGCCCCTCGCGGCCGTGGGCCCACCGGGTCCCTCGGCCAGTAGCGTCTACTGGCCTCCCAAAACTCGCTGCGCTCCCCGACCGCTCCCACCGTTCGCAAGCTCGCGGCGGGCCCCTCGCGGCCGTGGGCCCACCGGGTCCCTCGGCCGGTAGCGTCTACTGGCCTCCCAAAACTCGCTGCGCTCGTTTCGGGTCCCTCGGCCAGTAGACTTGGACCGTGCTTAACGACTTCTGGGAAACCGCTCCGGCTGGCTACAAATACGCTGTTTTTGGCGGAATGGGCCTGACCTTCATCGGCATCATCATCATCATTCTTGGTGCCATCACCTCCACGGCCGCCATGACCTACATCGCCCTGCCGTTCATCGGCGTTGGGCTGCTGTGCCACATGGCCTCCCTTGGCCTGCGCGGGCGTAGCATCCGCAAGGAACTCAAGGCTGCAGAGAAGCGCAGCCAGCAGAAATAACGCGGCCCGCCCGGCGCCTGCGTTTCAAACTGCAGCTGATGCGATAAATCAGCCCAATTTATCGCATCAGCTGCAGTTTCGAACGTGGCGGTGCACCTTGAGGCTTTGTCAGGTCTTGCTTTAGTGGTTGACCGGCTCCGGGTTTGCGTCCGCGCTGCGCAGGGTCCACAGGCACATCAGGGCCGCACCGAGCATGAGCACAACGCTGACCATGGCCACGGTGCCGGATCCGGAGTCGAAGGCGTGCTTGGCCGACTCCAGAAGCGCGGTGCCCTGCTGTGGGGGCAGCGTGCCTGCGACATCGATGGCACCGCCCAGAGTCTGGGAGGCTGTGGTGCCCTGTGCCTCCGGGAGCCCGGCAGGAATCACCACGTTCATCCTGTAGGCCGCGGCAAGGATGCTGCCCAGCACGGCCGTTCCAAGCACCGAGCCCACCTCGTACGCTGTTTCGGAGATTGCCGACGCCGCACCCGCCTTGGCCGGTGGGGCCGCCGCGAGGATTAGGTCGTTGGAGATGGTTTCCGCCATGCCCACCCCGGCGCCGAGGACGGCAAACGCGGCGATGATGCCAATGACCGATCCGTCGGTGTTCAGCCAGACAATCAGGAAGCCTGTGGCGTTCAGCAGCAGGCCACCTGCCACCAGGTAGGCCGGCTTGAACCGGCCCGCCAGCGACGCTGCCAGAAGACCCGAAACGATGGTGATGGCCAAGCCGGGGACCAGGACATAAGCGGCGTGGGTGGGGGAAAGTCCCACCACCAGCTGCAGGTGCTGGGTGATGAAGTACAGGAATCCGACCAGGGCGAAGATGCTCAGCAGGTTCGCACCCACGCTGCCGCTGAAGACAGGATTCTGGAACAGCGTCACATCCATCATGGGGTTCGGGCGGCGAAGCTGCCGGCGCACAAACAACGTGCCGAGGGCAATGCCTGCAACTATGAGTGCCACGTTGATGGCGGAGAAGCCCGACTGGGCAATTTCCTTGATCCCGAAAATCAGCGGAACCATGGCGCCGAAGGTCAAAAGGATGCTCACGACGTCGATCTTGCCGGGGTTCGGGTCCTTGGATTCGGGGACGAAAATCGGCGCGAGGATCAGCAGGGGGATCAGCACAGGCACCGACATCAAGAACACTGCACCCCACCAGAAGTGCTCAAGGATGAAGCCGCCCACGATCGGGCCAAGTGCGGCGCCCCCGGAGAAGCCGGCCGCCCAGATGGCGATGGCCTTGCGGCGCTGGTCCGGATGCAGGAACAAGTTGCGGATTAGCGACAGCGTTGAAGGCATCAACATGGCGCCAAACAAGCCCAGCAGTGCACGGTAGCCGATGAGGGCGCCGGCGCTCGGGGCAAAGGCCGCGAACACGGAGACGATGGCGAAGCCGGTGCTGCCGATCAGCAGCAGTTTGCGCCGGCCGAACCTGTCGGCCATGCTGCCCATGGGCACCAGCAGGGCGGCAAGGACCAGCGGGTAGACGTCAATGATCCACAGCAGCTCGGAGGCTGAGGGGGTTAGTGCGAGTGAGATCGAGGGAATGGCGAAACTGAGCACCGTGTTGTCCACCGATACCAGCAAGACAGGCAGCATGAGGACCGCCAGGGCGATCCAGGTGCGGAAGCCTGCCCGTGGCGGGGTCTGAGGCAAATCGGTTTTCGGGGTGGTTGCTTTCGTCGCCATATTAAGAGTGTAAACCTCCCGGACGGTTTTTGTGTACCGTCTGGACGGTGTACTTCATCACTTCTTGTAGGCTTGTTCAATGACTACACAACCCACAGCACGCGACAGGGTGCTTTCGGCCTACGAGGACCTGCTCATCCGCGACGGACCCCGGGCCGCAACCCTTGACGCCGTTGCCACCGCGGCCGGCGTCTCCAAGGGCGGTCTGCTTTACCATTTCAAGAGCAAGGAAGCGCTCAAGGAAGGGCTCCTGGCCAAGCTGCACGACTATGCCGAACTCGACTTCGCCGCCATGGCCCAGGACCCCGAAGGCTGCGCCAGCTACTACGTGCGCACCAGCGTTTTTGGCGGCACCCCCTTCGATCGATCGCTTGTTGCAACCCACCGGCTGATCCAAAGCGACGATGACACTGTCAGGCATGCTTTCGCCGAGTTGCATCGCCGCTGGTTCGAGCTGATCCTCAGTGACATAGGGGATCCGGCAGTGGCCCGTGCGGTCATGCTTTTGGGGGACGGGCTGTATTACAACGCGGCACTTTTTGGTTTCCCCACGGGAGTCAAGGACGACGTCGAATCCCAGGGAAACGTTGATGTCGATTCACTCCTGGCCGTCGTTGCCAAGATGCGGGCCGATGCGCGGTCCTAGTGTGCGCCGGAGTCCATCCGGGAGATAGGCTTTAGCCCATGAGTATCAATCCCGAGCTGCAGGGGCGCAGCTACCGTTTAGGTGAAATTTACAGTGTTGGCAGGGAGTCCATTCGCGATTTTGCCAGGGCAGTCAAGGCTGGCAATGAGGCGCATTTCGATGTTGCCGCGGCCCGGGCCCTGGGCCATGCCGACCTGGTGGCCCCGCCCACCTACGCCATCATCGTCGCCCAGCGCGCGGATGCGCTCCTGATCAATGATCCCGACTCTGGCATCGACTTCTCACGTGTGGTGCACGCCGAGCAGCGGTTCACCCACCACCGTGCCATTGTTGCCGGGGATGAACTGCTCGCCGAACTGCACGTGGACACCGTCCGCGGCATGGGCGGCGGGGCCATGATCACCACCCGCGCCGAAATTTCAACGGTCGACGGCGCTGCCGTCGCCACCACCGTGTCCGCCATCCTGGTCCGTGGGGAGGGGCAGTAATGACCCAGTCAGCCGTAACTATTGCAGATTTGTCCGTGGGCACCGAAATCGGCTCACGCACCCTGGAGATCTCCCGCGCGGACCTCGTGAAGTACGCAGGCGCCTCGGGGGACTTCAACCCCATTCACTGGAACGACCGCTTTGCCCGCGAGGTGGAACTGCCCGGCGTCATCGCCCACGGCATGTTCACCATGGGCGCCGCCGTGCAGCTGGTGACCGACTGGGTCGGCGACCCGGCCGCCGTCCTGTCTTATGGCACGCGCTTCACCAAGCCCGTCCCCGTCGCAGACGTCGACGGCGCACCGGGTGCCGTCGTTGAGGTCGTCGGCGTTGTGGGCGCCCTGGATTCCGACGCCGGAACCGCACGCATCGATTTGACCGTCACCCTCGAGGGCCAAAAAGTTCTCGTCAAGGCACAAGCCACGGTCCGCCTGGCGTGAGCCAGGTGACGGCCTGGCGCAACGGTGTAGTCACCGCGTACGCCGGTTCCGGGCTGGTCTTTGCCACCTGGGTTTCACGTATCCCCGCCATCCGCGACGACCTGGGCCTGACCCCGGGCCAAGTGGGGCTGATGCTGCTGTGCATGTCGCTGGGTTCATTTGTCTCGGTGGCCGCCTCCGGGCTGATCGTGCTGCGCCTCGGCTCAAAACTGACGTCACGTCTGGGCAGCATCATCCAAACAGTGGGCATCATCATCATGGGTTTGGGTGCCACGGTGTTTTCGGATGCGCTGGTTGTGGGCACAGGGCTGGTCATGGTCGGCCTGGGGACAGGCAGTTGGAACACCTCCTCGAACATTGAGGGTGCTGCCGTTGAACGGGCACTTGGACGCCACATCATGCCGCGCTTGCACGGCGCGTTCAGCATCGGCACCGTGGTTGGCGCCGGCGTCGGCGCGTTGGCGGCGTCCATGCACGTACCCGTGGCGATACATGTGTCCGTCATTGCGATTGCCGTCTGCAGTGCAGTGCTGATCGGGGCGGGTCACTACCAGGCTGACAGGCTCACCTCCTCCGGCACCATGGTGGACCTTACGGATTCCAGCGGCGGCCCGGGCACAGGTCCCATCCCCGTCATCGACGGCGCAAAGGCCGCCGGAGTGGACATGGCCCACAAGGCTGCCAAGCGTGCCGGGACGGCCAAGATTGCCGCTGCCTGGCGGGATCCGCGCACCCTAATGCTTGGCGCGCTCGTGCTGGGCCTGGGCCTGGCGGAGGGCGCCGCCGGTGACTGGGTGGCCCTGGCCATGGTCGACGGCTACAACTCAACTGCCGCGGTCGGCGCCGTCGGGTACGGCATCTTCGTTTCCGCCATGACGATCGGCCGCTTCGCCGGAACGCTCGTGCTGGACAAGTACGGGCGCGTCATCGTGCTGCGCGTCGGTGCTGCCCTCGCCGTCGTTGGCCTTGGCCTGTTTGTCGTCGCGCCGACCGCCGAAATTGCACTCGCCGCCCTGGTCTTCTGGGGCCTGGGCTCAGCGCTCGGCTTCCCCGTCGCGATGTCGGCTGCCTCCGATGATCCCGAGCATGCGGCCGCGCGCGTGTCCGTGGTTTCCACCGTGGGCTACGGGGCGTTCCTCGGCGGGCCGCCGCTGCTTGGCCTGCTGGCCGAACACGTCGGGGTGCTGCATTCGCTGCTGGCCGTGCTGCTGATGCTGGTCATCGCCTTCTTCCTCACCCCCGTGGTGCGCCGGCCGGCGTATCTTGACCTCAAGGCTGACGCCCTCACACGATAGTCTTGAACGGTGAATGAGCAAACGTTTCTAAGTTCCCTGACAACCCTCGCAGTGGGCGGCCCCGCCAAGAATTTCATCACGGCCACTACCGAGGCGGACATCATTGCGGCGGTCAGGGCAGCGGACGACGCCGGGGAGCCGCTGCTGATTGTCGGCGGCGGTTCAAACCTTGTGGTTGCCGACGAGGGATTTGCCGGCACCGTCGTGCAGATTGCCAGCCAGGGATACAAGGCTGATTCCCAGGACTCCTGCGGGGGCGCGTCCGTGGTGGTCCAGGCCGGCCACAACTGGGACGACTTCGTCCACCAAACCGTCCTGCATGCCTGGAGCGGGCTTGAGGCGTTGTCCGGTATCCCGGGCAGCGCCGGCGCCACTCCCGTGCAGAATGTCGGCGCCTACGGTTGCGAGGTCGCCCAAACCATCGCCTCGGTGCGAACCTGGGACAGGCAGAACAACGCCGTCCGCACCTTCACAAACCACGAGCTCAAGTTCGGCTACCGTGACTCGCTCCTGAAGGGGGCAACCGTCAACGGATCGCCGCGCTACGTGGTCCTGAGCGTTGAATTCCAGCTCCTGCTGGGCCGCATGAGCGCACCCGTGAAGTACGCAGAACTGGCCCGCCGCCTCGACGTCGAGATTGGCAAGCGCGCCAACTCCCTCGAGCTGCGCCGCACTGTCCTGGCCCTGCGCGCGTCCAAGGGCATGGTCCTTGACCCCGGGGACCGCGACACCTTCTCCACCGGGTCCTTCTTCACCAACCCCATCGTCACGCCCGAACTTGCCGCGACCCTGCCCGCCGACACCCCGCGCTGGCCGGTCGGGGAGCTCGTGAAGCTCAGCGCAGCCTGGCTCATCGAGCATGCGGGGTTCTCCAAGGGCTTCGGCCTGGCGGGTGAGCTGCAGGGCGGAACGCGCGACGCCGGGACCCCGCCGCGCGCCTCCCTGTCCACCAAGCACACCCTCGCCGTCACGAACCGTGGCGGGGCAAGCGCCGACGACGTCCTAACGGTTGCGCGGGAGGTGCGGGACGGCGTCGTGCGCGTCTTTGGCATCACACTGGTGCCGGAACCTGTGCTGGTGGGCTGCACGCTCTGACCCATACCCGCCGAATCAGGGCTCGCGCACCGACCTTTGAGAAATGTCACCGCTACTGGTGTCTGCCACCGTTGTACAGGCGGCAAACACCAGTAGCGGTGGCATTTTTAGCAGCAGCAGCGATGGCCGGGCCACGGCGTCAGAGTTATCCACAGACGCTCATATGCACCTTACGGAGCGGCGGTGGCAGTGCAAGGCTTGAGGCATGAGCCAGCCCCGACTTATTTTGCCAGCCGATCTGCGACGCGATGGGCGCGACCCGACAGCGCTTGTCAGGGCGCACAACAAGGGCGAACTGGTACGTATTCGGCGCGGCGTCTATACGAAGTCCGCCGACTGGAATCAACTGGGCCCGCTGCCACGATACGGTCTGCAGGCTGCTGCCTTTCAGGCGCTGGCACCTAGGCAACCTGTCTTTTGCCATGCCTCGGCTGTACTTCTTTGGGGCCTGTGGATTGTGGGGGTGCCTACGAAATTGCATGTGGTCACTGAAGTCGTGGCGAGCGGGCGCAGCCGCAATGGTGTGGTTCGGCGTGCTGGATCACTGCTTGCACATACGCTGCGTTGCGGGCCTTTCTTGCTGACGGACAAACTGAGCACCACCATGTCCCAGATCAACATGCTCGACTTTCCGTACGCTGTGGCAGTCTGCGATTCAGCACTGAGGGGTCCTGACCGTCGGCACGCTGTCAACTATTTCAGCACCGGGGATCCCAGTCCTAGTCTGCACCAGCCGTCGTGGATGACGGATGGTCCGCAAGGGCCTGCCGTTCTGGTGGAGGAATTACGGGCTGCTGCCGGGTTGCTCGGTAGCAAGGCAGCGCGTGAACGGACCCTCACCGTCATTAACTTTGCCTCCACCTTGTCCGGATCTGCGGGGGAATCCATCAGCCGGGCCAAAATGCATCAACTCGGATTTCCGGCTCCGGTCCTGCAAAAGCAATTCATCCTGCGGGGAGGGGATGCGGCGTTTGTGGATTTTTGGTTCAAGGAACAGAACATGGCGGGCGAATTTGATGGCAGGGCCAAGTATCAGCGAGGCGACTGGGGCGGTGGTTCAGTGGAAGAGCGGCTGTGGAAGGAAAAGCGTCGCGAAGACGACATCCGCAGCCAGGGCATCGGCTTTGTCCGGTGGACGTGGAGCGATGTACGCACTCGTGAGCAGTTTGCCGCCCTGCTCCGCCGTGCGGGATTGCCCCAGCATTAAGGCCCACTGAAGACTGCTCCGGTCCTTCCTCAAAAATGCCACTAACGGCGGCAAGCTTTACGGTCAGGGTTTAGCACATCAACCCATACCCGGGTAGGGGGTCAAGACGGCTCCAGGGTGTGATGTGCACCGCCCGCGTTTTTCTTAGTGTTAATGGAAAGATTCCGATTTTTCTATTACCTGGTGATTCCTTCGGGCGGGCCAGGGCAAGGAGCCTCATGTCGTCTGCAACACTAGAAAGCCCTGATGTACTGGATGAGTCCACAGTCCTGACCAAGACCGCAAGAAAACGTCCTGTGCGCGACCGCCACACCACCGACTTCATCCAGCTGTGCGATGAAGTCCGTGCGGCCGGTCTCATGGAACGTGAGATCCGCTGGTACATTTTCCGCATGGTCCGGCTGGCTCTTGGCTTTGCCGCCGTCGGTGTCATGTTTGTCATGCTCGGGCAGAGCTGGTGGCAACTGGCCACTGCCGTGCTCTTTGCCATCATGTGCACGCTGACCGGCTTCCTCTCCCACGATGCCGCACACCGGCAGATCTTCGCGTCGGCGAAAAAGAACGCATGGACGGCCGTCATATCGGGCAACCTCTTTGTCGGGCTGAGCCACGGCTGGTGGATGAATAAGCACGGCAAGCACCACGCCAACCCGAACAAGATTGGCGTTGACCTGGACATCGCCGCCGGCGCGATTGTCTTCGACCCGGAGTCGGCCGCCAAGCGCACCGGTTTCGCCAAGTGGTTTGCCGCCCACCAGGGCACCTTCTTCTTCCCGCTGTTGAGCCTGTCGGTCCTGGACCTCCACATCAACTCGGTGCGCCGCGTCCTTGACCGCAAGCACGCCATGCCGCACCGCCGCGTCGAAATGGCCCTGCTGTTCGTGCGCCTGGTCGCCTTCCCCGCAGCAGTCCTGATGTTCCTCGGCCCGGTCTTTGGCATCGCCTTCCTGGTGGTCCAGGAACTGGCCCTTGGCCTGTACATGGGTGGCTCCTTCGCCCCGAACCACAAGGGCATGCCGCTGGTTCCCAAGGACGTCAAGATTGACTTCATGCGCCGCCAGACCCTCATGAGCCGCAACATCTCAGGCGGCTGGCTCGTGGACGCCGGCATGGGCGGGCTGAACTACCAGATCGAGCACCACCTGTTCCCGACCATGTCCTCTCGCAACCTCAAGCGCGTCCAGCCCATGGTGCGTGCGTATTGCGCGGAGCGCAACATCACGTACACGGAGACCACGCTCGCGAACTCGTACATGATCGTGATGCGCTACCTGAACCGTGTGGGCCTGGGGGAGCGCGACCCCTTCGAGTGCCCCGTCACGGCCCAGCTCCGCAGCGCCCGCTAGCCCGCCAGCCATTTTGCTGCGGCTAGATTGGGTGCATGAGTCTTAGCGTCACCCCCGCCACCCTGGCCCTGCTTCGACTGAGCAGCCAGGGAATCCTTCCGACGTCCACCAGTCCCGATCCGGGGCCGGTGGACGTCGTGCGTTCACTGACCGCGTTGCAGGGCCAGGACCTCCCGGGTGCCCTGTGGTCGATCGGGCTGCGGGCCCCCGGAAGCACGCGCGCCAACGTCGAGGCAGCGTTCAACAGCGGCGCGATCGTGCGGTCCTGGCCCATGCGCGGTACGTTGCACGTCACGGCCGCCGAGGACCTCGGCTGGATGCTGTCACTGACGTCCGAGCGCATGTACAAGAGCCTTGCCACACGGCACCGCCAGCTGGAGATCACGACGTCGGATGTGGGCCAGGTGCGCGAGCTCTCCCTTGCGCTGCTGGAACAGCCGGGCGGTCGTGCCAGCCGCGATCAGCTTTTTGCGGAGTTCGAACAGGCCGGCCAGGGGACAAAGGCCCAGCGCGGCTACCATTTCCTGCTCCTGCTCTGCCTGGAAGGGACGCTGGTCCAGGGACCCATCAACACGGCTGCGGGCAACGGCAACACCCAGTACTTTGTCAGCGCGGCATCTTGGCTCAAGGAGCCACGGGTCCTGGCCCGGGAACAAGCCCTGGCCGAGTGGGTACTGAGGTATTTCCGCAGCCATGGACCGGCAACCATCAAGGACTTCCAGTGGTGGACCCAACTTACGCTCAAGGACATCAACATTGGACTGGACCAGGTCAAGGGCCAGCTGGAAACCATCGAGTGCAACGGTGTGGAATATTGGCTCGCGCCGGAAACCGCGGAACTGCCCGGCGGCAGGCTTCCCGGAGCCCGCTCGGTGTTGCTGCTGCCTGGTTTTGACGAGTTCCTGCTGGGGTACACGGACCGCAGCGCATCCCTGGCGCCGCACCATGCTCCGCTGACGGTTCCGGGCGGCAACGGCATGTTCAAGGCAACCGTCGTGGCCGGGGGCAGAGTCGCCGGTACGTGGCGGAAAGCGCAAGGTGCCGCGGAGAAGCAAAGGCAACTTGCCGGCGTCGTGCTTCCGGAATTGTTCCATGAGCTGACCTTGAACCAGCGCAAGGCCCTCGAGAAAGCGGCAAGGGGTTACGCCCAATTCCTCACCCCTTAAACATCTATGACGCACTAACTGCACGAAATTCACTCAAGAAAGCGGTTTCCAGTGCAGTAAGTGCGTCACAGACGGGGAAGGGCTATAGCGTGCCGGTGGCGATCTTCAGCATGCGGCGCAACGGCTCGGCTGCACCCCAGAGGAGCTGGTCGCCCACTGTGAACGCGCTGATGTATTCGGGGCCCATCTCCATCTTGCGGATGCGGCCCACGGGGATGTCAAGGGTGCCCGACGCAGCAACAGGGGTCAGGTCCGCCATGGACGCTTCCTTGTTGTTCGGAACCACCTTGGCCCACTCGTTGTCATTGCCCAGAATCGATTCGATCTCGGCGACGGAGAGGTCTTCGCGCAGCTTGAGCGTCAGTGCCTGTGAGTGGGAGCGCATGGCGCCGATGCGCACGCACAGGCCGTCCATGACCACGCGGTTGGCGTCGGTGGTGCCCAGGATCTTGTTGGTCTCGACCCCTGCCTTCCACTCCTCCTTGGACTGTCCGTTGCCTAGGTCCGCATCGATCCAGGGGATCAGCGAGCCGGCCAGCGGCACGCCGAACTGTGAGGAGTCAACGCCTTCGCGCTGGTGGGCCAGGACCTTGCGGTCAATTTCCAAGATGGCCGACGCCGGGTCGTCCAGTTCGGAAGAAACCTCATTGTTGAGCGTGCCGAACTGGTTCAGGAGCTCGCGCATGTGGCGTGCGCCGCCACCAGAGGCTGCCTGGTAGGTCATGGAGGTGCCCCACTCCACCAGCCCGTTTTTGAACAGTCCGCCCAAGCCCATGAGCATGCAGGAGACGGTGCAGTTGCCGCCAACGAAGTCCTTCACGCCTGACGCCAGTCCGGCGTCGATGACGTTGCGGTTGATGGGGTCCAGCACGATGATGGAGTCCTCGTTCATGCGCAGCGTGGAAGCGGCGTCGAGCCAGAGGCCGTCCCAGCCGCGGTTGCGCAGCTCGGTGTGGACGCGGCTGGTGTAGTCCCCGCCCTGGGCGGTCACGATAATGGGAAGTTTGGCCAACGTGTCAATGTCAAAGGCGTCTTCGAGCTTTCCGGCGTCGCCGGCCCCGGTAATGGTGGGGGCAGCGCCGCCAGCATTTGAGGTGGAGAAGAAGACGGGGTTGATATCGCCGAAGTCGCCTTCGTCCTGCATGCGCTGCACCAGGACGGAACCGACCATGCCGCGCCAGCCGACAAGGCCGACGGAAGGAACACTGTTATTGGTCATGGTCCCAGTTTAGTTGGTGGGGCAAATCGGGTGAAGTTGGTGTCACACAGTGAACAAGTACGACGGCGTTCCTTGCCGCCGCGTACGGGTTCAGTCTTCCCCGGGCAGGCCCGACGTAAGTTACTCCGGCCGCTCCAGAGTCATGCCGCGGACCTTGCGCAGCTTGCTTGCCTTGTATTCGCGGGCAAAGGCACAGGCGGAAATTCCCGCGAACACCGAGATGACACGTGAGACCACGAAGAGTCCAACGGAGCTGGTGACGGGCTTCACGGCACTCCCGGCTGAGCCTTTGTACACCCCGTATTCCTCAACGCTCATGCCTTGCCTGAACGCTTCCCGTTCAACCTCCGACGTGTAGTATCCCTTGCTGCCCCGTGCGGAAGGGGCGGGCGGTTCGGGGGCTGGCGTAGTCGAGTCCTTGGGGTTCCGGCTCATGATCAGAGGGCAGCACGCAGAGCGGACAGGGCCGTGGCAGTTCATCACGGCTCAGCCCCGTTTGTTCCACAACATCCGAGGCAGGATCCATGGCCCGTCCCACGGCCCAGGCCCCTGCCTCGGGACGAACCATCAAGTGATCCTCGGAATCCATTGTCCTGCTCAGGACATAGGCTGTTCCCGTGCTTGGTTGGCGCGTATGGTCGGCAATGATGTCCAGTTCAGCGACAGCACCGTCAATCGCAGGATCTTGGGCAAGGGCAAACCAGGCGGACAAGGTGCGGGGCTGCAGCAGCACCTTGACCTTGTCTGACTCGACATGAACCACAGTGTCGATGGAGTCACCGGACATGAGGCTGATTTCGGTTCAGCGGCTTGCCTGGCCCAAGGCGTATGCGAGAGCCATGGCAGGTCCCTCCAGCTCGATGTCATCCCCGCGGGCGGAGGCGAAGCCGCGCGCCAACAATGAGGAGGCACCGGCAACGCAGAGTTGCTCTGATGCCAGCTCATCGGTGAGGCGGAGAACCGCTGCTGATTTGTGGGCCTCCGGAGTTGATGTGGCTCTCAGCAGGTAGGCGATCTCAGCGAAGCCGAACCCGTATGCTTGGACGGCTTAAGGTTGGGACAATATCGGTTGGGCCATGGCCTATGCGATCCGTTCTGTGACGTGGACAAGTTCGAAATGGATGAGCTGTGGGGCCTATCCAAAGCCGAGGAATTTTGCTGCGCCTTTTCCAAGGTCATTGATGCCTTGGCCAACGTCGTCGGCGAACTGACCTGGATCCGTCACGGCTGCGGCGATGCCGTCACCGATGGCCTTGACCCCATTGTCCACGAAATCCTTGACAGCGGGGATCTCATAAACTGCCCAGCCCACGCTGATGACTTGAGCCACCGTGCCGGCTGGCCGTGGCAGGAAGCAGGCCACGCCCAAGCCAGCCAAGACCCCGACCCAACCCGCCTTTGCCGAGCCACTAGGCGTTCCTGGCGGTGAGAAGGTGTTCTTGATGCCGCCGGGCGCAACACCGCCGGAAACCCCACCACTTCCATGAACCGCTCAGGCTCGCCACCGAGGTTGCCGCGGAGTTGGCCGCTCCATTGCGAGGCACAACGCTGGGCGTCGGCTCCCTGCCAGTACCGCGGGGGGTGGACTGCCCATCGCCGCCGACCCCTACTCGGGTGCCTCAAACTCCGTCTCGCCCTTGGCCCACAGGGTGATTCTGTATTCGGTGCCGTTCTTGGCCGTGTGCCAGCCCTCCTTGGGCGTGGCGCCGCGGAACACCCATTCGGGGCCGAGTGCCGGTGCCTGGGTATCTCCGGCAACGTCCGAGTTGATGACGGTAATGACCGCCACATTGCAGTGCTCGCCGAGCTGCTGAAAAATTTGTCCGCCGCCGATGACCCACACCTCGCTGCCGCCGGGGGAGAACTGCGCCTCAACCAGGGCTTCCTCCACGGAGTCAAGCACGACGGCGCCACTGGCCTCGGGTGTGGAACCCCACCCTTGCTGGCGGGTCACCACAATATTGGTGCGCTCCGGCAGGGGGCGGAACTTGGCCGGGAACGAATCCCAGGTCTTCCGTCCCATGACCACGGGGTGGCCCAGGGTGACCCGCTTGAAGTGCGCCAGGTCCTCGGGCAGGTGCCAGGGCATCCCGCCGTCGGCCCCGATGACGCCCTGGTTGGTCTGTGCCCAGATCATGCCAACGATCGGCTGGCTGAAACGGTAAACGGAGGGTGTCTCACTCATATAGCGATCGGCGCCTTAATGGTCGGGTGGTGCTGGTAGTCGACCAGCTCGAAGTCCTCGAAGGTGTAGTCCAGGATCGACGCCGGCTTGCGGGTGAAACGCAGCTTCGGGTACGGGTACGGCTCGCGGGAGAGCTGCTCGGCGACCTGCTCGAGGTGGTCGTCGTAAATGTGCACGTCACCGCCTGTCCAGATGAATTCGCCCGGTTCCATGTCCAGCTGCTGCGCGACCATCATGGTCAGCAGGGCGTAGGAGGCGATGTTGAAGGGGACGCCAAGGAACGTGTCGGCCGATCGTTGGTACAGCTGGCAGCTGAGCCTGCCGCGGCCGTCCTCGGTGGGGGCAACATAGAACTGGAAGAAGGCGTGGCACGGCGGCAGCGCCATGTTTTTCAGCTCGCCCACGTTCCAGGCTGAGACAATGTGCCGGCGCGAATCCGGGTTCTCGCGCAGCGATGCCATGACCTGGGAAATCTGGTCTATGTGCTCGCCGTCGGGAGTGGGCCAGGAGCGCCACTGGACGCCGTAGACGGGACCCAGTTCGCCGTCGTCGTCAGCCCATTCGTTCCAGATCTTGACGCCGTTTTCCTGCAGCCAGCGCACGTTGGAATCGCCGCGCAGGAACCAGAGCAGCTCCATGGCGACTGACTTGAAATGCACGCGCTTGGTGGTGATCAGCGGGAAGCTTTCGGACAGGTCAAAGCGGAGCTGGCGGCCAAAAACGCTGCTCGTGCCGGTGCCTGTGCGGTCCGATTTCGCGGTGCCGTTGGCCAGCACGTCGCGCAGCATGTCCTCGTAGGGGGTCAAAATAGTCACGCCCACAAGTCTACTTGCCTTGCTGGTTGAGCCGTCCCTGCAGCAGCGACAGGAGAGTTTTCTCATCCAGGCCGTAGTGTTTTCCAGCCACAAGGAGATGGTCGACGGCGGCCATCACCTCCCCGGGCGGGCCCGACTGGCGCGCCGAGGTCGGTGTGGGCAGGGTGCCAGGGGCCACCGTTCCCGCCGCGACGCCGCCGGCCAGAATGGCCAGGTCGCACGGGACCAGGTACATGGCTTCGGGTCCGTCAAGGCCGTCCCAGGTGTTTGGCCCGCCGGCGCTGGCGACGTGGTGTGCGTGCACAAGGCCCTTGACGGGCGGGCCCATGCTGCCCAGCCAAAAAACGCAGGGAATATCCCAAACTTGCGGCCGCCAGAACGCAGGCCAGGGAACGCCGTGAGACGACAAGCCGCATGACAAGCAGCGTTCTTGCCGCCAGGAGAGCCAGGGTGACGGACAATGTCACAGCAAGGGGGCGCCATCTATTCTTCCGCTGGTCCAGGCCCCGAGGGAGCCGTGGACAGGTTCTGATGCGGCCTCGAATCCGTGGGACATGGCAACGAAGGGGATCACCGCCGCAGTGGCAAGGAATATGCCCAGAACACTCCAACCACGGGCAGCTTGCACGTAGTCGCGGACGCGGCGCAACTCCACAGTGGCCACCCGCTTGGCTGATTTTGGCGCTGGCCATGTGCTCTGCCCTAGCGCGTGGATGACAATGACTGCCAGCACCGGTCCCAAGATAATTGCTCAGGCAATGACGCCTGTCCAGAAGGCATGCTTGCGCACATTCTTCAGCGACGGACCGTTGCGCGGGGACCAAAGGGCGAAGCGGAGCACGCAAGACAGGACAACGCACCCACGGCCAGCGGGAGGTCGAATTCTCGCCTCAAACCACTTCCGCCGAGTCAGACCCAGCGCCGCCGAGTAAGACGTTGCGCGACGTCTGACTCGACGGCCCAGGGTCTGACTCGGCGAGCGGGAGGGTCAGTCTTCGTACGGCTTGTGCTGCTCCAACGCCACGATCCGGCCGGGTTCGGCAATCGAGACGTGGGCAATCAGGACCTCACCAGGGGAAAGGTGCGGGTCGGTCAGCGGCAGCGTCGCGCCCATGGCAGGGGACATGTGCTCCGCCAGCGTCGCCAAGATCGTGGGCAGCACCGGGCGGTGGGTGCACACGGCCGTCGCGTTGGTGCGCGTCAGCAGCTTTTCTATGGTTGCGGCGACCTTGGCGGGGTTGCGCTTGTGATCGGCCTCCGTCAGCCACGGCACCAACTTGACCTTGGCCTTGGTGGCCTGGGCGTATGGGGAAATGGTTGAGATGCACCGCATCCACCCGCTCGTGTTGATCCGTCCGGGGTGCCACGACATCAGCAGCCGCTGCAGGTACAGTGCCTGGCGCTTCCCCGTCGCAGCCAACGGCCGCTCACCCTCTGCCAGGGTCCATGCCGAACGCGGCTTGGCCTTGGCATGCCTGATGATCAACAGCGGCCACGTCTCGAGCGTCCCCGCCTCATGCGCAGCCGTCAGGGCCTCCAGCGGCTCCAAGTCGGAAGGGTTGGAGAGCAGTCCGCGCGCCTTATTCGGGCTGCACCAGATGGCGACGTCGACCTCCTTGCCGTCAGGCATGGGAGGCAAGTCGTCGACAGAGGAGGCCCAGTAGTGGACTTGCTTCATACCGGGCTTCACGGCATACCGGATCGAGGGCAGGGGAATGCCCAGTGTGATCGGCAGTCCAACCTCTTCGAACACTTCACGCACGGCACACTCGGCCAGCGTTTCGCCCTTGTCGAGCTTGCCCTTGGGCCAGGACCAGTCGTCATAACGCTGGCGGTGGATCAGGAGGACTTCAAGCTTCCTCTTTTTGACGCGCCAGCACAGGGCGCCCGCGGCAAAAATGGAAACGTCGGTACTCTCGTCGAGGTTTTCCTCGAGGTGTTCAGTGTTGCGCATTACCGGTGCAGTGTTGATCGCGGACGTGAACGGCTTGCGAGCAGCCATGACTGGACATCGAGCAGGGGGTTTCCTTCGTTATCGAGATGGTGGCGTTTCCACTCGCCATCGTTGTCAAGGTGCCAGCTTGCGGTGCCTGGATCCAGGTAGCGGTCGAGCAACGAGTTGACCTCTGAAATGTCTTCCTTGTTTGACAGCTGGACCAGCGCCTCAACCCTGCGGTCAAGGTTCCTGTGCATCATGTCTGCCGAACCGATATAAACGATCGGATCCCCGGCGTTCGCGAACGTGAACACACGCGAGTGTTCAAGGAAACGGCCAAGGACGGAGCGGACAGTGATGTTCTCGCTGAGGCCGGGGACACCAGGACGCAGTGAGCAGATGCCGCGCACAATCACGCCGACTTCCACTCCGGCCTGGGACGCCCGGTAGAGGGAGTCGATGATGGATTCATCCACCATGGAGTTGACCTTGATGCGCACCCGGGCAGGCAGGCCGGCCCTCTTGTTGGCAATCTCGGCGTCAATGCGCTCGACGAGACCGGAACGGACCGAGCGCGGTGCCACCAGCAGCCTGTCAAAGGTTGACTTGGGTGCGTAGCCCGAGAGCTGGTTGAACAACTTCGAGAGGTCTTCGCCCACCTGGTTGTCAGCGGTCAGCAGGCCAAGATCCTCGTAGTAGCGGGCAGTGCGCGGGTGGTAGTTGCCCGTGCCGATGTGGCAGTAGCGGCGCAGTCCGTCCTGTTCCTGACGGACAACGAGCGAGAGCTTGCAGTGGGTCTTCAATCCAACGATGCCGTACACGACATGCACACCTGCCTGCTCAAGCTTGCGGGCCCAGGAGATGTTGGCCTGCTCGTCAAAGCGGGCCTTGATCTCCACCAGGGCCAACACCTGCTTGCCTGCCTCGGCGGCATCGACAAGGGCATCCACGATGGGGGAGTCGCCCGAGGTCCTGTACAGGGTCTGCTTGATGGCGCGCACCTTGGGATCGGCCGCTGCCTGCTCCAGGAATGCCTGCACCGAGGTGGAGAACGAATCGTAGGGGTGGTGCAGGAGGATGTCACGACGGCGCATGGCGGCAAAGACGTTCGCGGCCTTCGAGGTTTCCGATGCGTTCAGGTCCCGGGAGGTGTGGGCTACATGTTTGGGGTAGCGCAGGTCCGGACGGTCGATGTTTCCGATGATGGACAGGCCGCGCAGGTCCAAGGGTGCTGGCAGCGAGTACACCTCGGTGTCGTCAACGTCCAGCTCGCGCGCCAGCAGGGCAAGAATGCTGGGGTTGATGTCTGTCGCCACTTCAAGTCGTACGGGTGGGCCGAACTTGCGGCGCAGCAGTTCCTTCTCCAGCGCCTGGAGAAGGTTCTCTGCGTCGTCCTCTTCAACCTCGAGGTCTTCGTTGCGGGTGACGCGGAAGGTGTGGTGCTCCACGATGTCCATGCCGGGGAACAGCTGGTCGAGGTGTTCTGCGATGACTTCTTCAAGGGGGATGAAGCGGGCCACGCGGCCGGGCACGGTGCCTGCGCGCGAGCCGTCAATGGAGACCAGGCGCGGCAGGAGGTCCGGCACCTTGAGGCGGGCGAAGAGCTCCTTGTCGCTGACAGGGTTGCGAACCACCACGGCCAGGTTCAGCGAAAGCCCGGAAATGTAGGGGAAGGGGTGAGCCGGATCCACCGCCAGGGGGGTGAGGATCGGGAAGATCTTTTCGGCGAACATTTTGGACAGCTGGATTTTGGACGCGTCGTCGATCTCGTCCCAATGCACCAAGTGGATGTGCTCGTAGGCGAGTGCCGGCCGGATCTGGTTGGCAAAAACGTGGGCGTGCCTGGCCTGAAGCTCGTGGGCCGCGTCGCTGATCTGTTCCAACACCTCAAGCGGGCTCAGCCCGGCGGGGGAGGGCACAGCCAGTCCTGTAGCGATGCGGCGCTTCAACCCGGCTACGCGCACCATGAAGAATTCATCAAGGTTGGAGGCAAATATTGACAGGAAGGTTACGCGCTCAAGCAGCTGCAGCTCGGGGTCCTCGGCCAGTTCCAACACCCTGGCGTTGAACGCCAGCCAGCTCAGCTCACGGTCGAGAAACCTGTCGGGGCTGATGTCGCCCTCGGGAATGAGCGTCGGCTCAAACTCCGGGATCTCGATGCGGTCCTGCGTGGCCCGATAGGCCGGAACCTCGCCCGCGGCAAATCGTTCCCGGCCGTTGGCCACCGCCAAGTTTGCGGATTGCTTGTAATCGCGATTCATCAACAAGTCCTCTTAGTCGGTACTGCCTTGCATCAACCTTACAAGCCACAGCCGCCGTTGCCGGCAAAATCAGCGGATGCGAGGCCTATGCCGAAACGGGGCCGTACATGACGTCGGAATCCCACTTGGTGAACCCAAGTTTGCGATACAGCGCGACCGCCGCCTCATTGTCCGCATCAACATAAAGCATGATGGCGCTCAGACCCGCATCGTGCAGGTGGTCCAGGCCTTGGCGGGTCAGGGTGTTGCCCAGGCCGAGCCCCTGCGCAGCTGGTATCACGCCCACGACGTAAACCTCGCCCATGGCCGCCTGCCCCGAGCGTGCCGGGTGGACCTTGGTCCAATGGAAGCCAAGGATCTCATCCTCGTCATTGACCGCCAGGAAGAACCCCGCCGGATCAAACCACGGTTCCGCCATGCGCGCGCGCAGGTCCGTCAGCGTCAGCGAACCCTGCTCGGGGTGGTGCGCAAATGCGGCCGCGTTGGCTGCCAACCAGGCTTCCTCGTCCTGGTCCGGGACAAAGGTCCGCAGCCTCACCCCGTCGGGCGCTGGATAGTCGTGCCTCTCAACGCCAGCGGACGACGGCGCCTGCCGGACCAGGCGCATGCGCCACAGTTCACGGATGGCACGGTACCCGTAGCTGGCGGCCAGATCGGCGGCCGCCTCATGGCCGCCGTGGGACCAGGCTTTCAGGCCCTGCAGCCCACGAACCTCCACCAGCTTGTCGGCGAGGATGGTGCCGACGCCGTCGTTGCGGTAGGCCGGGTGCACAGCGATCTCCAAGACGCCTTCACTGCCGTTGAGAACTACGACGGCAACCCCGGCGAGGTCTTCACCGACTGTGGGGGAGGCATCCTCGGGTGCGTACGTCAGCAGCGTCAGGACGGTGTCGGGACCGGCGTCCGCGGCCTTGAGTTCAACCAGCGTCTGCTCGGAGAAGGGCGGGTTTCCGTCGGCGTCCTCCGCCGCGTCAATCACCGTCTGGATTTCTCCCAGAAGCTCGGGCCCGGGCACACCGGGGATCACTGTCACTGGCCAGCTGTCAGTCTTTGCGGGGCTCATAACCCCAGCCTAGTGGGAGCGCATTGGCTAAGGCGAGACTCGAAGGCCACTGATCGTGTCAGATCCGTGGTGCGGATGCCGGCGGTTTGCACCATTCGGTGGACGTGCCTTAGAGTTTGAGTGCACTTGTTCGTGAAAACGGCCAGTGGCGAGGGGGATGCACCAGTGGGGTGTCCTCGATACGTTCGACCCGTATGTCCTCCACCAATAACTGAAGGCCCGTTTCCGTCAAGGAAACGGGCCTTCATGTGTTTATTCCGGGAAACTAGGCGCTGTATTCCATGTCCTCGCGCGCAACCCGGGCCTGCAGCGGGGTTCCGCTGGTGAAGCGTGCGAGGTCGGCCAGGGCGTCGTCGACCATGCGGCGGGTTTCAGTTCCCAGTGATCCGGCCACATGCGGTGTCAGGATGACATTGGGCAGGTCATGGAGTTCACTGTCGGCCGGGAGCGGTTCGGGATCCGTCACATCAAGGATGGCCGTCAGGCGTCCGGTCCGGCACTCCTGCGTCAACGCATCCGTATCAATCAATGAGCCGCGGGCAGTGTTGATGATGGTTGCCTGATCCGGCAGGGCCGCGAGTTCGGCTGCGCCAATCATGTGGCGGGTGCTGGGCAGCTCGGGGGCATGGATGGACAGGATGTCCACCCGCGGAAGCATGTCGGCGAGTGAGAGAAGTGTTGCGCCCGCGGCGGTCACCTCGGCGGGGTCCGCGAACGGGTCTGCCACCAAGATGGTCACGTCCTGGAGTTGGCGCAGCATTGCCACCACGCGCCGGCCGATCCTTGAATACCCCACGATTCCAATGGTTCGGCCCAGATTGCTCCGCTCGCCGCGGGCCGTGGCGTAGGCGCGTTCGCCGCGGTGCGTGCGGGCGTCGTTGGCCAGGACTTGGGCCCTCTTGCCGGCCAAAATGATGCTGGCGAAGGTGAATTCTGCGACGGGTACGGCGTTGGCATCGGCGCCGTTGCACACCGTAATTCCGCGGTCCCACATCGCCTCGGTGGCAAAGGTGCGCACGGAACCGGCGCAGTGAAAGACAGCTTTCAGGGCGGGCATGCGTGACAGTGCGGCTTCATCAAGGACAGGAACGCCCCAGCTGGTGACAAGCACTTCGACGTCGGCCAGTTGCGACTGCACCTGCGGGGCGTCAAGCGACGCCGTCCACACTGTTTGGCCGAGGGTTGCCAGCTCTCCGAGCCGCCGAAGGCGCGAATCATCGAACTGTAGGGCGAAGGTATCGGCGTCCATCACTGCAAGGGCGCGTGGCAAGACTGTCATGGTGGGGATTTCCTCCTGGTTGGGCCACGGGGGAGGTGCGGCGCTAAGCGTCAGCGAGTGCGCCGTCGGGAATCTTGGAAACTGTCAGGCGGTAGCCCACGTTGCGCACCGTGCTGATCAGGTTCTCATTCTCGGAGCCGAGCTTGGCACGCAGGCGGCGGATATGGACGTCAACCGTGCGGGTGCCACCGTAATAGTCATAGCCCCACACCTCATTGAGCAGTTGCACCCTCGTGAAGACGCGGCCGGGGTGCTGGGCAAGGTACTTCAGGAGCTCGAATTCCTTGTAGGTCAGGTTCAACACCGAACCGTGGACCCTTGCGGTGTAACTGTCCTCGTCAATGACGATGCCTGCGGCCTGGATTTCCTGCGGCGCGTCGTCATTGGCATTGGCAGCACGGGTCAGGGCCAGGCGGATCCGCGCCTCAATTTCGGCGGGGCCCGCGGTGTCAAGGATGACGTCGTCGGCCGCCCACGAGGCAGTCACCGCTGCCATGCCGCCCTCGGTCAGGACAAGCAGCAGGGGGACGCTGATCCCCGTGGCACGCAACAGCTGGGTCAGGGAGCGGGAACCGACGAGATCCTTGCGGGCATCGACCATGATCAGGTCGGAGGGCTTGGCTTCAAGCAACGCAGTGGGCACGGCTGGAAGAATGTGGATGGTGTGGCTCAAAAGTTCCAGCGCAGGCAGGACCTCCACGGAACTGCCGTGGTGATTGGTCAGCATTAAAATCTGCGACATGACTTCCTAACAAAGTGCCTTAAACGCGCATCTTTGAGCGACGAACCAGCTGCAAACCCGGACAAATTGCGGGTAGAAGTGGAATTGACGCCGCCGCCCGCAGGGTTGTTCCACAGTGTACCGGCAGAATAGGGCAGGATTGATGTGTGAAGTCATCAATAGCCGGACTTATTGGAATCCTCGCCTTTGCCATGCTGGTGGCCGGGCACTATCTGGGCCTCGGCTACACCATGGGTGCGGGCATCGCGCTGGCCGCCGTCTTTGGCGTCGGCTGGCCGCACTATTTGGGCATCCCGGCCAAGAAGACCCTTGGCGCCGTCATCGGCCTGGCCGGGGCCGGGGCCGCCCTGACCGCCGGCCTTGCCGCCGGAAGCGACTATCTTGCATGGACACCCCTTTACATTGCCGTGGGTTTTGGCGCCATCATGGTTGTCCAGCTCGTTCGGGGCACCGGACAAATACACCGGCTGGAGTCCACCCTTGGTGCCGGCGCCGGGGTGTTGATCGCCGGATTGGCCTGCGGGTGGGTGGCGTCCCTGCGCTACCTTGGTGAACCTGGCCTGACGGTCATCGTGGCCTTCAGCGGCGTGGTGGCACTTCTTGCCGGCATGTTGCCTTGGCCCGACCGGGTGCTGGCACCCCTGACAATCGCCTTGGCAGCGCTGGCCAGCCCGTTGGCTGCACTGATCTTTTCCGACGTCAGGATTGTGCCGGCCATGGTGTTGGGCATCGTTGTGGGCGCCGTCATCGCCGCCTTCCACCGGCTGCGGACCCTGGCCGGGGTTTCCACACATCCCCTTGGCGTCGCCGCGGCCTCACTCGCGCCCATATTGTCCTTGGGCTCACTCGTGTATTTCGTTGAAAAAATTGTCCTGCACTAGGCTTCGGCCCGTGCATGGAATGAGAGTCAACAACCCCGCCAGAACATTGTTAGGATGAAACTATGAGCGTACTTGCCTTGGAAATCTTCTTTATCTGCCTTTTGGTCGTCGCAGGCGTTGCCATGGCCGGCTTTGCCGCACTGGTGGTGTGGCGCCTCTTCAAGGGTCAGCAGTAACCTGCCATGCCCATTGAGATTCCCACCGACCTGACCCCGGAACTGGTTCCGCTGTCATGGCTGCTTGGAACCTGGACTGGTGGCGGACGCCTCGGCTCCGGGGAAGCTGATTCCGAGTACTTCACCCAGACCGCGACCTTCAAAGCCAACGGACTGCCCTACCTGCAGTACACGGCAGAGTCGTGGCTCACCGATGAGAACGGCACCGTCTTGCGGCCGCTGTCCGTCGAGACCGGCTTTTGGCAACTTGACCGTCCCATGAATGATGCCGATGGTGGACCCGGGCTTGTCCCCGCAGACATCGTCCCCGCACTCAGGACAGCCGACGACGTCGAAGCGCTGCGCAACGCCGACGGCGGCTTCGACATTATGGCCAACATCGTGCACCCCGGCGGCATCTCGGAGCTGTACTACGGCAGCATCAAGGGACCGCAGATCCAGCTATCCACCGACGCCGTCATGCGCGGTGCAGGAGCCAAGGACTACAAAGCTGCAACTCGCATTTTCGGCCTCGTCAACGGCGACCTTTACTGGCGCTGGGATGTTGCCGCCCAAGGCAAGGCACTTGACGCCCACGCCTCAGCCGCACTGCGCAAAGTCCCAGCCTAACTAGCCAATTTTTCCATCTGACCCGCATGAGTGGTCGAAAAATCACGAATTTCCGTTGTTTTTCAGCCACTGGTGCGGGTCAGTTGCTTAAGTACGACGCCGGCTCCTCCGCCGGTTCGCCGCCTCGCCCCACTGGGCAGGAATAGGCCGCCAAGAGAAGGTGTTGCACCCGTTATGAGCTATTTGAGTCCTTTGTTGAACCGGTCCGGGGCCGTTGCGGCCGGCGGTCTTGACGCCGGCGTTGCCTCCCATTATGGGGATCCCAACCGCGAGCAGCGCCTTCTGGCGGGATACCTGGGCAAGCCGGGATCCGCCGTCGTTGATCTCTCCCACAGGGGAGTGGTGACGGTGACGGGGCCCGACAGGCTCAGCTGGCTCAACACGCTCTCGTCCCAGGCGTTGACAAACCTTGCCCCCAATGTCGGCACCGAACTGCTGCTGCTGACGATCCAGGGGCGCATTGAATTCGATGCCCGGGTTGTTGACGATGGCGGGACTGCCTGGCTGATCGTTGAGACCGCCGAAGCTGCACCGCTTGCCCAGTGGCTGAATTCCATGAAGTTCATGCTGCGGGTTGAGATTGCCGATGTTTCTGCCGACTGGGCCGTGGCCGGCTCGGTCACCGAGGTCCCCGGCTGGGAAAAATACCTGGTGTGGGTTGATCCGTGGCCGAACATTGGCGCGGGAGGCTACAGCTACGCCGCGCTGCCCGAAGCCGACCATCCCGGCCTTGAGCGCCCGTGGCGCGAATACCTGATCCCCGCCACGGAATTCGTCGAGGCGGTTGGATCGTTGCCGCTGGCCGGAGTCTGGGCGGCCGAAGCCCTGCGCCTCGCCGCGTGGCGTCCACGCCGGGGTGCGGAGACAGACGAGAAGACCATCCCGCACGAACTTGACCTGATGCGCACGGCGGTCCACTTGGCCAAGGGCTGTTACAAAGGGCAGGAAACCATTGCCCGGGTGCACAACCTGGGCCACCCTCCGCGCCGCCTGGTGTTCCTGCAACTCGACGGTTCCCTGCACACCCTGCCCGCCGCAGGCAGCGAGGTGTTACTTGAGGACCGTGTTGTCGGCAAGGTGACGTCCGTGGCGCAACACTTTGAAATGGGCCCGATTGCACTGGCCGTTATCAAGCGGTCAGTTGACCCGGCCGCTGTCCTGATGGTTGATGACAGTGGCGAAAAATATCCCGCCAACCAGGAAATCATCGTTGCCACCGATGCCGGACAGGTCCTGGGCAGGCAGACGGGCTTCCTCCGCCCGCCGAGGTGAGATTCCCAGCGATTTACCAGCAGTGGAATTCAAGCCACGTTCCGCTGGAGGGATAAAATTGTCGCTGGGTGTTCCAGCTGGAATACTCCACGTGGATCATTTCGGCGACGTGCAGGTTTCGACACCGCAACGAAGGGCTGGACATGGCGGCAGGGCAGCAACCAACGCCCCTGGCCATGGCTGCCCTTGGCTTGTTGGCGGAGCGGGACATGCATCCCTACGAGATGTACCAGTTGTTGGTGGACCGGCATGGGGACCGCCTGCTCAAGGTCAGGCCGGGAACGCTCTACCACGCGGTTGGAAGGCTCGCCGCCGCCGGACTGGTGGAATCCGTGGGAACCTGCCGTGACGGCAACCGGCCCGAACGCACCACTTACTCAATTCTCCCTGAAGGCCGGGAGTATCTGACGGCGGCCGTGTGCGCCCTTCTTGCGCAGCCGGTCAAGGAATTTCCCCGTTTCCCGCAGGCCCTGTCCGAGGCGCACAATCTGCCGGCCGGGGACGTCATTGGTCTGCTGGGGGAGCGCCAGAGTGCGCTTGAAAAGGACCTGGCACTGCTCGACGCCGACAGCCGATTGGCGCTTTCACGTCATGTGCCGCGCCAGTACTGGATTGATGTGGGCTACCAGAAGCACCTGGTACGTGCCGAAATCGAGTGGGTTCGCGGCTTCCGCGAGGAACTCATGGACGGCTCACTGCTCTGGGGCGCCTGTGCCCCGGCCAGTGTGCAAACAGCCGTCACTGAGGTAACAAGACCTGATGCGGCGCACCCCGAATTAACGAAAATTTGAACTACAGTTCTCAACCTTAAGGATCACCCATGGAAATCGTGGCAAAACCGTGGCCCGCGTTATGGGCTTTAGTACTGGGATTCTTCATGATCCTGGTGGATTCAACCATCGTCTCCGTGGCAAACCCGAAGATCATGGAGGGGTTGCATACCGACATTAACTCAGTCATCTGGGTCACCAGTGCCTACCTTCTGGCCTACGCCGTGCCGTTGCTTGTCGCCGGCCGCCTCGGCGACAAATACGGCCCCAAAAACCTGTACCTCATTGGACTGAGCGTCTTCACCTTGGCATCGCTGTGGTGCGGTTTTTCCGGTGATATTGGCACACTCATCATCGCCCGTGTGGTCCAGGGCCTCGGCGCTGCCCTGATGACGCCGCAAACCATGGCCGTCATCACCCGCATCTTTGCCCCCGACAAGCGTGGCCCTGCCATGGGCCTCTGGGGAGCTACCGCCGGTGTGGCCATGCTGGTCGGCCCGATCCTGGGCGGCGTCTTGGTTGACGGGCTGGGTTGGGAATGGATCTTCTTCGTCAATGTCCCTGTTGGCATCGTGGCATTTGTGATGGCCTGGCGCCTGGTGCCCACCCTGAAGACCCATGACCATAAGTTTGACCTGCTGGGCGTCCTGCTCAGCTCGGCAGGGCTGTTTATGCTGGTCTTTGGCATCCAGGAAGGCGGCACGTACAACTGGGGCACCATCGCCGGGCCGCTGAGCGTGTGGAGCCTGATCATCGCCGGCATTGTTTTCCTTATGGCTTTTGTTGTGTGGCAGGCCTTGAACAAGGGCGAACCGCTCGTGCCACTGCATCTGTTCAAGGTCCGCAACTTCTCCCTTGCCAACGCGTCAATCACCACCATGGGCTTCACCGTCACTGCCATGAGCCTGCCGCTGTTCTTCTACTACCAGCTGGTTCGTGGCATGTCCCCGACCCAATCCGCGCTCATGATGGTCCCCATGGCCCTATTTGCCGGTGTCCTGGCGCCCTTTGTTGGCAAGCTCATTGACGTGGTCAACCCACGCTATGTCGCCTGCCTCGGCTTCGTGTTGATGTCCGCGTCACTTTTATGGGCGTCCTCACTCATGAATCCGGACACGCCCATCTGGATGTTCCTGCTGCCCAGCGGACTCCTAGGCATCGCAAGCTCGGGCATCTGGGCCCCGCTGTCGACGACGGCGACCCGCAACCTTGGCCCGCATGAGGCGGGCGCAGGGGCCGGGGTCTACAACACGACGCGGCAGATAGGCTCGGTTCTCGGATCCGCAGCCATCGCAGCCCTCATCACCGCCCGGCTCGCGGCCGAGATGCCAGCTGGCGCCTCCTCCGGTACCGGAGGTGTCGAGGGTCAGCTGCCCGAATTCCTCCGGGCCGGCTTCGCAACCGCGATGGGCCAGTCCATGATCTTGCCGGCCGTCGTTGTGCTGTTGGGAGGATTCGCCGCGGCGTTCTTCGCAAAGCCACGGTCGGTTGACGCGATCTACGCCGAGTTTGACCAGGCTAAGAGGCAGCCGGAGACAGGGAAACCTGCGTCCGTAAACCAGCAACATTAAGGCCAAGTGAGGTTGCCAGGGCGTGGGCGCCGGCGTTGTGGATGTCGGCGCTCCACTGCACAATGAGCCCGGCGGCCAGTGCCTCATGCGCGGCGATGCTGGTTGCCAGCCTGCCCTGGCCCTGCCGCCGGAACTCGGGGGCCACCAGGGTTCCCAGCCTGGCCAACAGCCCTTCGTACTCGGCATAGGCGCTGCAGGCGAGGGGGCCGGAGCCGGGCATTCCCGACGCCATGATCGTGAACTTGTGCTCCCTGCCCGACAGGCCAACATCATTGACGTCATCCGGCGGGCATAAGGACTCCAGCAGGGCGGCCTGCTCCGGGCCGGAGGAAACATGGACTGTTTGTTCGGGCTGGTGCAATTCCAGGTCGTCGGCGTAATACAGCGCCTCGGTGCCCAGGCCGCGGCCGCCGTGATCCCTCGTGAGGCGCAGCATGGTCGAGTGGTCGCTGAGCTCGTCATCGTCAAAGGCTTCAGCGGCGGCCAGCAGGTGTTCCGGGCCGACAAGGATCGACGTATCCCAGAGCCGCAGGAACGTCAGCGTCGGGCCCGCCACTGCGTGTGTGACCCGGGTGTCTGCCCGGTCCGCGAGGAGGGAGCCTGCCGGCAGTTGGAGCCCGCGCTCCCAGGCCAGGAACACGATGGGCGCGGATGCAAGATCAAAGGTCATGCTTCAACATTAACGCCCCACAGCTTCTGGAAAGCTGTGGGGCGTTTTTTCGTATCCACAGGTGGTTGCCGGCCCCTGTTCGGCGCCGCGCCCGGTTGTGTGTCAGGCGTTTTCCTTGTCCGTCCGAGGTCGGGTCGAAGGACGTCGTTTTCCCGGGCTGGCACGAACTTCTGCCAAGCCGAGCAATCTTCCTCTCCCTAATCACATGTACACCGATCGGCATCAACACCCACCGCCTCATCGCCCCGGCGAGGGCCTCTTTTGTCTGAAGCCGCAGCCCGGATCCACCGCAACGGAATAAGTTATACAAAAACGCCCCACGGCTTTGTGAAAAAGCCATGGGGCGTCGAAGGTCAAGTGTCTGCTACCCGAACAGGATCGCGGCCTCGTCGTAACGGTGCTGCGGAACGGTCTTCAGGTTCCCCAGGGCGGCTTCGAAAGGCACATGCTCAATCTCTGTCCCCTTCAGAGCCACCATGGTGCCCCAGCGTTCCTCAACAACAGAGTCGACGGCGGCCATGCCCAAACGGGTGGCCAACACACGGTCAAAGCTGGAGGGGACGCCGCCGCGCTGGATGTGGCCGAGGATGGTCGCACGGGTTTCGATGCCAGTACGGGCTTCAATTTCCGGTGCGAGCTGCTCGCTGATGCCACCGAGGCGGGGGCGGCCGAACGTGTCCAGGCCGCGCTCGGAGTGTGCCGATTCGTGGGTGTCAGGGACGAATCCTTCGGCAACAACCACCAACGGTGCGCGGCCGCGGTCATGGGCTTCCTTTACCCATTCAACGATCTGGTCCATGCTGGTTGTCTGTTCCGGGATCAATACGGCGTGGGCACCGGTTGCCATGCCTGCATGGAGGGCGATCCAGCCGACGTGGCGGCCCATGACCTCCGCGATCATGCAGCGGTGGTGCGATTCGCCGGTGGTGCGGAGGCGGTCGATGGCCTCGGTGGCGATTTGCACGGCCGTGTCGAAACCAAAAGTGTAGTCGGTGGCGTCAAGGTCGTTGTCCACGGTCTTGGGCACGCCAACAATTTTCAGGCCTGCATCCGTGAGGCGGCGTGCGGCTGCGAGGGTGCCTTCGCCGCCAATGGCGATAAGTGCGTCAATGCCGAGGCGTTGCATGTGGGCCTTGATGACTTCGGGGCCGCCGTTGCCCTCAAAGGGGTTGGTGCGGGAGGTTCCCAGAATGGTGCCGCCTTGCTTGGAGATGCCGCGGACCATCTGGCGGGGGAGGTCCATGACATCTCCCTCAACCACGCCGCGCCAGCCGTCCCTGAAGCCGACAAATTCGTGGCCGTAACTCTTGATGCCCTTGAGCACGATTCCACGGATTACAGCATTCAGCCCGGGGCAGTCTCCGCCGCTGGTGAGAATTCCAATCTTCATGAGTATTAAGTCCTTCAAGGGATGGGGTCAATGGGGTGTTTCGAGCGCACCATTGAGCTCCTCTCAAATCATTCTAGACGCTCATGTGATCCCGGCAACTTCATGGCGAACCGTGGACGGGCCGCTACGGCTGCTTCTTTCGCAGGATGTTGATGGCGCCGCCGGCAACCATGGCGACCCCCGCGCCCAGCAGCAGCCACATGGCCGTCTGGCCGGCGTCGAGGGAGAGCCCGCTCTGCCTGACACCAATGACAAGGATTCCCATGACAACCACGACGGCGCCCCACACCACGGTGCCGACCCTCGCCGGGTGGGTGGCCGGCTGAACCGCGGGGCTGGACTGCTTGCCGTGGGCGGCTTGCGGGGTGTCTGATTCGTTGATTTTCATGGTGTGCTCCGTAGCGTTTGCGGTGGCCGGGCCCTTTGTTTCGTCGCTTCCAGCCGTGGGTGTGGTGGGGACCATGCCGGTCACTTCCCGGTCACGGTTTGGACGTCGATGCTGCTCGCGACGCCCTGCACGGTGATGACAATTCCATGCCCTGTGGCGGACGGGTTGATCTCGGTGGTCGCCTCCTGGGCGAGCGCGCCGCCGTGGTTCTTGCCGTTAACCGTCAATGACGCGGCGGCAAGTTCGCTTTTGACCGTGACAGGAATGTTGTCAGGAACCTTGATGGTGATGCTGGCGGCGACGGCTGTGAGCGGGACCTGGACGTCGGCACGCAAGGAGGGTCCGCCGTCGAACTGGGTCAGGTCAAACGTTGCGTTGCCCATCAGCACTGTTCGCCCGGTCGCCGCGGACGTACCCGAATTGGGAGTCCAGCTCACCGAGCTGAATCCGGTGAACGGTCCTGTCTGCGGCGGCAGGCTCAGCAGGCCGACGAGAACCAACATGATAATGGCGAAGGTTCCGAGCCCGCCGGCGCTCCGGCCCCGGATGCCCGCGACCACTATGCCGATCCCGGCAGTGATGGCGGCTGCGGCTGTGGCAAAGCCTGTCTGGTAGCCGTTGAGGTCGATGATGCTGGCGGCGTTCAGGATGAGTACCGTGGCGCCGACGATAACTGCAAGGCCCAGCACGAGCAGGCTGGCGGCGGCACCGAGCCTCGGCGTGCGCTTCACCGGCCGGACCTTGACGTACATCTGCGGGTTGGGTGCGAAGTGCTGACTTGCCGCGTCATACTGGGTGCCTTGGCGGGACTGCGCACCCTGATCCGGCCGGGGGCCTTGGCCCATCTGGTTGCCCTGGTTCGGATGCTGCCAGCCGGTGGCGGTGCCCGGGGCCTGGTCCTTCTTGCGGGTCACGGCCCAGTAGATGACAGCGGCTGTCCCACCAATCCAGAACACGGCCCAGGGGAACCACCCGTCCTTGCCACCAAAGAGGAAACCCTGGCCGGGGCCGGCAAATCCCAGGAGGGTCACTATGCCGGCACCCGTCATGCCCGCGGTCCAGCGCCCGCGGGCGACCTCCTGGACGTGGATGCGGCCGTCGGGTTCAGGCAGCAGCGCCCATGCGAGTCCGTAGGCCAGCAGGCCCACACCGAAAAAGAGTGTGAGGACAACGGCGAGCCCGCGCACAATCACAGGGTCAATGCCCCACTTGTTGGCCAGGCCGCTGCATACACCGCCCACCCACCGGCTGCTTCCGCGCCGAACGCCAAGGCTGCGCAGCCACTGGAAGAACCCTGCGGAGGCAGGCTGTTCTGGACCTGCGGGACCTGCGGGACCTGCGGGACCTGCGGGACCTGACTGCCACGTTTGGGCGTCGGGTGTCTCTTGGGCGGGTGTTGGGCCCCCGGGCTGATCCGGGGTGTCATGGGGGATGTTCATGGTTCAATCCTGCCGCGGGGGAGGCCCGCACTGCCATCGGGGGAGACCCTGAAAGAACCCTGAAGTGCCCCCGGGAACGGCTCCGGGTGGGTGCTTGGCGTGCTTGGATTGAACCATGAGCGCAAAGATGTACCGTTCCCGGGATCGTATGGTCGCCGGGGTCTGCGGCGGGTTGGCCGAACACCTCGGGGTCAAGGTGGGGGTTGTGCGCGCCATCATGGTTGCTGCCTGCTTTTCCTTTGGCGCGGGCCTGGTGTTGTACGCCTGGCTGTGGCTTCTGGTGCCCATGGCCGGCGATGCGGCAGGGGCCGGCAGCACCTTGGACGACGCCGACGGGAACCCGCGGCTGAAACTGTTCCGTCCCGCCGCGGGGGCCGTTTCGATGGAACAGCCCGCGGAGGCCGGCGGAAACCCCGACCGCCGGAAGCTTCCGATCGGGTTCAAGGACATACTGATTGGCGGCGGGCTCGTGATTGCCGCCGTCGTCATGTTTGGACAGCAAATGGGCTGGAACCTGCAGCTGGGGACCTTGATCCCTGTGCTGGTGATTGCCGTAGGTGCCGTCCTGACGTGGACTCAATTGGATGACACCCGCAGGGTCGGCCTGCTCAGCGCCACCAAGATGGACACACCCATGGCCTTGGCCCGGCTGGGCGGCGGCATTGCCCTTGTCATTGCCGGGGTCATCGTGATCGTGGCAGGATCAGGCTCCTGGACGCTGATGTGGACGTCAGTGATTGCTTCACTGGCCGTCTTGGCAGGCGTGGCACTTGTCCTGGCACCGTGGGCATTGAAGTTTTGGCGAGAATTCCAAAGTGAAAGGGCCGGGCGCATCCGCGAAACGGAGCGAGCCGAGATTGCCGCCCACCTGCACGACTCCGTCCTGCAAACCCTGGCGCTGATCCAGAAGAACGCCGGTTCCGCCGCCGACGTGACCCGCCTGGCCCGCGCTCAGGAACGGGAGCTGCGTGAATGGATCTACCAGGACAACGCCAACAGTTCAGGGGCATTGGTGGAACGGGTCAAGGCCGTGTGTGCCGAGGCTGAAGACTTGTGCGGACTTGCCGTGGAGATCGTCACCGTAGGCGACGCCGAACTGACCGAACGCGGCACTGCCTTGGTTCAGGCGGTGCGTGAAGCAGTGCTGAACGGGGTGCGCCATGGCGGCACCACCGTTTCGGTCTATGTGGAGGCCGGCCCCAAGGGTGTTGACGTGTTCGTGAAGGACCGCGGCACCGGCTTTGACATGGGGGCAGTGCCGGCGGACAGGCTGGGAGTCAGGGAGTCCGTCGTCGGACGCATGCAGCGTAACGGCGGCACGGCTGAGATCATTAGCTCATCGGAGGGCACCGAGGTGCGGCTCCACCTGCCCGCCGAAACCCCAGCCACCCAGGAAGCGAAATGACCATGTCTGAAACACCCATCAGGGTTGTGATTGTCGATGACCACGCCATTTTCCGCTCCGGTCTCAAGGCCGACCTGGCCGGTGACATTGTGGTTTTGGCCGAAGCTGCCACCGTGGAGGAGGCCATCGCGGCCGTCAATGCCCAGCAGCCGGACGTGGTCCTGCTCGACGTCCACCTTCCCGGCGGGCGGGGGCAGGGAGGGCGTGAGGTCATTGCCGGGTGTGCCGCGCTGTTGGGGAGCACTAAATTCCTGGCACTGAGTGTTTCCGACGCGGCCGAGGACGTGGTTTCGGTGATCCGATCCGGTGCCCGCGGTTATGTGACGAAGTCAATTTCCGGGGCTGAAATTTCAGCTGCCGTCCGGCGGGTGGCAAGCGGGGACGCGGTGTTCTCGCCGCGGCTGGCCGGCTTTGTCCTTGACGCCTTTGGCACGGCCGAGGTTGCCGTGGAGGACGAGCTGGACAGGCTTTCGGCCCGTGAACTCGAGGTCATGCGCCTGATCGCCCGCGGCTACTCCTACAAGGAGGTGGCCAAGGCGCTTTTCATTTCGATCAAGACGGTGGAGACCCATGTGTCGGCCGTGCTGCGCAAATTGCAGCTGTCATCGCGCCATGAACTGACCCGCTGGGCCGTGGACCGCCGCCTGCTTTAAACGACTGTGACGCAGTTAGTGCATCGATTTCCCCGAAAAGAGGGGTTTTTGGTGCACTAACTGCGTCACAGACTGGCCGTGAGGTACGACGGCGGCGCGCGCCTAGGGTGCCTTAGGCCTTGGCTGAGCCGAGGATTTCCTGCAGCCGGTGGACGCCGACTGCGAGGTCGTCGTCGCCCAGGGCGTAGGACAGGCGGATGTAGCCGCTGGGCCCGAAGGCTTCGCCGGGGACAACGGCAACTTCAGCCTTGTCCAGGACCAGGGCGGCCAGCTCGGCCGATGTGGCCGGGCGGATGCCGCCAATGTCACGGCCCAGCAGGCCACGGACGTCAGCGTAGGCGTAGAAGGCGCCGTGCGGGGTGGGGCATTCCACGCCGTCAATGGCGTTCAGTGCCGAAACCATGGCTAGGCGGCGGCGGTTGAAGGCAACCTTCATCTCATCCACGGCGGTCAGCGGGCCGGAAACGGCTGCCAGCGCGGCCATCTGCGACACATTGGCCACGTTGGACGTTGCATGGGACTGCATGTTGGTGGCGGCCTTGGTGACATCCAGCGGCGCGATCATCCAGCCCACGCGCCAACCGGTCATGGCGTAGGTCTTGGCAACACCGTTCAGGATCACCACCTTGTCCCCCAGCTCGGGCACCGCAGTGGCAATCGAGGTGAAGGGGACGCCGTCGTAGGTCAGGTGCTCATAGATTTCATCCGTGATGACCCACAGGCCCTTGGACGCGGCCCACAGGCCAATTTCACGCGTCTGCTCGGGGGAGTAAACGGCACCCGTCGGGTTGGAGGGGGACACGAACAGCAGCACCTTGGTGCGCGGGGTCAGTGCTGCCTCAAGCTGATCGACGGTGACAAGGTAACCCTGCTCCGGGCCGGCAAACACCTCAACGGGAACACCGCCGGCGAGGCGGATGGCCTCCGGATACGTGGTCCAGAAGGGAGTGGGCACGATGACCTCATCGCCCGGGTCCAGCAGGGTCGCGAAAGACTCGTAGACAGCCTGCTTGCCGCCGTTAGTCACCAGCACCTGGGCGGGGTCGACGGCGTAACCGGAGTCCCGCAGCGTCTTATCGGCGATGGCGCTGCGCAGCTCCGGGAGCCCGGCGGCCGGGGAGTACCTGTGGTACTTGGGCTGGCGGGCAGCAGCGATGGCTGCCTCAACAATGTAATCCGGGGTGGGAAAGTCGGGTTCACCGGCACCAAAGCCAATGACGGGCCGGCCGGCCGCCTTCAAGGCCTTGGCCTTGGCGTCAACGGCCAGGGTGGCGGATTCGGCAATGGCGGCGATTCGTGCGGAAACGCGGCGGCCGGAGGCATGGTCAGCTGTCAAGTCGGCAGACATCAGGAATCTTTCTTCGGTGGGAGGCCCAAAATGCAAACATCGTCACTGACTACTTTAGGGGCATCCGGTGCCCGGTTCGACGAACGGCGCCAAGGATGCGTAGAATGGGTAACTGGTGCTCAAGCACCATGATGGTTCACGCCTTGACGCTGGTTTTGGAAACACGGCTTAGAGACTGTAGGTTATTCATGGTTATTAGCACTGAATGGATTTTTGAACCACTGAATCGAGCAAGTTTCAGGCGGATCAACTCCAAAGGGTAGTGGCGCAATTGGTAGCGCAGCGGTCTCCAAAACCGCAGGTTGCAGGTTCGAGTCCTGTCTGCCCTGCGCATGGGCGTAATGGCTTTGAAGCACGAATTATTCGTGTGGAAATTCCAGGCGCCTGAGCGAATATTTTGCACATCGTACGGTCAGAGCCCGCAGATTTGCGGGTATCCCAACAAAATGACGAGTGAGGCACCGGTGACCGAAACTGCGGCTAGCAGCTCCAAGGGCCCTGCAAAGAAGGTAGCAAAGCCCGGCAAGCCCGGATTCTTTGCCCGGATTGCCATTTTCCTTCGCCAGGTCATCGGCGAGTTGAAGAAGGTTGTCACGCCCACTCGCAAAGAGTTGATCAACATGACCGCCGTTGTGCTCGTGTTCGTAGTAATCGTGATGAGTATTGTTACCGTCTTGGATCTGGGCTTCGGCAAGGCCGTGCTGTGGATCTTCGGTGGAAACATCAACGCCGAGCAGTAAAACGCTCATCTGGGCCGACCCCGCTGAATATTTCGGCATGGGGTCGGTTTGAGCCATTTAAGAAACGCACAAGGAAAGCAGGAAATTCGTGTCTGAGCTGGAGCCCGAGGCAACATACAGTGAGCAGGACCAGGACACTGTGGTTGCTGATGCTGCCATCAATGCCGACCTTGATGCCGTTGCTGAAGAAGCCGTTGCTGACGAAGTCGACGCTGTAACCGATGCTGACGACGCCGACGTTGAAACCGACGCCGACGTTGAAACCGAAGTGGCAGAGGATGCCGCCGAAGTTCCGGCCGAGCCTGAAGTTGACCACGTCGCAGAATTCAAGGCCAAGCTGCGCCGCCAGGAGGGTGACTGGTACGTCATCCACTCCTACGCAGGCTACGAGAACCGCGTCAAGGTAAACCTTGAGTCACGCAGCCTGTCGCTGAACATGGAAGATTACATCTTCGAAGTCCAGGTCCCCATGGAAGAAGTCGTGGAGATCAAGAATGCACAGCGCAAGGTTGTCAACCGCGTCCGCATTCCCGGCTATGTTCTCGTCCGCATGGACCTGACAGACGCCTCCTGGGGCGTTGTCCGCCACACCCCCGGTGTTACAGGATTTGTTGGCAACGCCCACAACCCTGTCCCGCTGCGTTTGGATGAAGTCTTCTCCATGCTCGCCCCGATCTTCGAGGAGCAGCAGGCTGAAGAGACCGGCGTTCCGCTGCGTCACGATCCCAGCGACGCCGAGATCGACTTTGAAGTCGGCGAGGCAGTCATCGTCAAGGACGGTCCGTTCGAGGGGCTGTCCGCGTCGATCTCCGAGATCAAGCCCGAAGCGCAGCAGCTCGTTGTGCTGGTTTCCATCTTCGAGCGTGAAACCCCCGTCACCCTCGCATTCAACCAGGTCACCAAGATCTAGTTGCCCCAAATTTCGTTCCGCGGGAAAGTGCTTATTTCTCCGCGAAACGTTCGGCCGGACGCCATTCGGCCACCCACTTAGGACGCGCTCCGTCGTTCTACGGAAAGATATTGAGAGAAGGACCCTACATTGGCTCCCAAGAAAAAGGTCACCGGCCTTATCAAGCTGCAGATCCAGGCAGGCGCCGCTAACCCGGCACCTCCGATCGGTCCCGCGCTTGGTCAGCACGGCGTCAACATCATGGAATTCTGCAAGGCGTACAACGCTGCAACTGAATCCCAGCGCGGAAACGTCATCCCCGTGGAAATCACGGTTTACGAAGACCGTTCCTTCACGTTCATCACCAAGACCCCGCCGGCTGCAGAGCTCATCAAGAAGGCAGCAGGGGTTGCCAAGGGTTCAGGTACCCCGCACACCGTCAAGGTTGCCCAGCTGACCAAGGCTCAGGTTACCGAGATCGCAACCCAGAAGATGGTTGACCTCAACGCAACCACCATCGAAGCTGCTGAGAAGACCATCGCCGGTACCGCCCGTTCCATGGGTATCACCGTCGAGGCCTAAGTCTTTCGACTTTCGCTTTACGCCCATTTGGGCACAAACAATCATTAAGAACGACGCCGAACAGCCCACCTCGTGTGGCTGGCGACGTACGTAGTGGCAGGGCCCGCGCGGTCCTAACGACCACAACTGCACAAGGAGAAACGCAGCATGGCAAAGCGCAGTAAAGCATATGAGGCAGCCGTAGCCAAGATCGATGCAGACAATGTCTACGCACCGTTCGAAGCTATCAAGCTCGCCAAGGACACCAACCCGTCCAAGTTCGACGCCACCGTTGAGGTTGCCTTCCGCTTGGGTGTAGACCCTCGCAAGGCTGACCAGATGATCCGTGGCACGGTCAACCTGCCCCACGGTACCGGTAAGACTGCCCGCGTCCTGGTTTTCGCAACCGGTGAGCGTGCCGAGGCTGCTATCGCAGCCGGCGCCGAATTCGTTGGCACCGACGACCTGATCGAAAAGATCCAGGGCGGCTGGACCGACTTCGACGCAGCCGTTGCCACACCTGACCTCATGGGTAAGGTTGGTCGTTTGGGTAAGGTTCTTGGTCCCCGTAACCTCATGCCGAACCCGAAGACCGGTACGGTAACGAACGATGTTGCCAAGGCTGTTAACGACATCAAGGGTGGAAAGATCGACTTCCGCGTCGACAAGCACTCCAACCTTCACTTCATCATCGGCAAGGTGTCCTTCGACGCCGTCAAGCTGGCTGAGAACTACGCAGCTGCCCTGGAAGAGGTGCTTCGTTTGAAGCCGTCAGCTTCCAAGGGCCGTTACCTGCAGAAGGCCACCGTCTCCACGACGTTCGGCCCGGGTATCGCTGTTGACCCTGCGGCAACCAAGGTTGTCATGGAAGGCTAGCCTTCAAGTTTATAAAGAAGGGACCGTGGTGGCGTTTCGCCACCACGGTCCCTTCTTTATTTGTAAGCTGGTAGAAGTCCACAGCTAATCACAACAGGGGGAGTGCAGGCATGGAAGCAACGATCCGGCAGGCCACGGCCGACGACGCCCCTGCCTTGGCGGAATTGGCTGCCGTTACCTTCCCCCTCGCCTGTCCGCCGGACAGCCCGGCAGCGGAGATTTCAGCGTTTGTGGCCGCGAACCTCAGCACGCAGGCCTTTGCCAAATATCTGGCGGATCCCTCCCGCATCCTGTTCGTTGCTGAAGAGACTGCAGTGGACGGTGCCGGGCACCTGCTGGCCTACACGATGCTGGTGGACTCCCCGCCGTCGGACGCTGACGTGGCGGCGGTGTCTGACCCCGATGCGGTGGAGCTGAGCAAATGCTACGCGCACCCGGACGTCCATGGTGGCAGCATCAGCAGGGACATTATGCAGGCAAGCCTTGGCTGGATTACCGAGCACGGCAACAGGCAGGCGTGGCTTGGCGTCAACAGCGAAAACCTGCGGGCCCAGCGTTTCTACGGCAAGCACGGGTTCAGCGTTGCCGGGACGAGAAGTTTTCAATTGGGGAAAAGAGTCGAACATGACTATGTCATGGTGCGGCCCGGACGAAAGTCAACAACAGGGTAGTGAATTCATGAGCGAAACGACCATCGAGCAATTGCGGATTCCCGATTCATTGGACGGTGACCTTGCAGCAGACTTCCTGGAGGCCGTGGAGGTGTCCCGCCTGGTGCGCAGGCATACGTGGGGCAACGACGAACTGGCCTACACCGCGGAGGAACTGTTCGACCAGTGCCACGACCCCTACGAGTGGTATGTGGTGTTGGTTGCGCGCAAGGGAGGCGCAATTGTTGGGCGGGCTGGCATAGCCCTGCCCCTTGACGACAACACAGAGCTGGCCCACGTCACCCTTGACGTGCTGCCTACCGCCGAGGGCATGGGGCTTGGCCGTAAGCTCCTTGAAGCCGCGGAAACTTTTGTCAGGGGAGAAAACCGGCAGATTGTAATGGTCGAGACAAACCACCCGGCGGCAACACTTGAGGAGGGCACCGGCGATCCGATCCCTGCCACCCACGGCAGCGGAGTCCTGCCGATGAGCAGCAGGGAGGCCCGGTTTGCCTTCAGCGCCGGCTACGACCTTGAACAGGTGGAGCAGTTCAGCGCGTGTGCGTTGCCGGTGCGGGCCGGGCTCACTGAGGAGCTGGCAGCCAAGGCAGCACGGACGCACAATTCCGGCTACGCCATACACCAGTGGGTGGACAGTTGCCCCGAGGAATGGGCCCAGGACATCGCCCGCCTGGAACAGAGCCTGGGCCCCGACGGAGTAGCGCAGGAACCATGGGATGTGGCGAGGCTGCGAGAGGCAGAGGAACTGTCGGTGCTCACCGGACGGCATTCGATGGTCAGTGCCGCCGAATGCCTTGAAACGGGCGCCCTTGTCGCGTTCACCTCCATCTCCATTCTGGGCCACCGCAGCGACGTGGCCTTTCAGGACGATACGGTGGTGGAACTCTCTCACAAGGGCAAGGACGTGGGGCTGCTCATCAAGGTGTCCAACATGGACCAGCTCGTGCGGGAGTTCCCCCAGGCCCGGACCGTCTACACCTGGAACGCGCCCGAAAATTCCTACATGCTCTCGGTCAACGCCGAATTGGGCTATGTCAGTGCCGGCATGACGGGGCAATGGCGCAAGGACTTCAACGCCGTCTAAGGAAAGTCGTGGCCGGTGGCGCGAGGCGCCGATTTGGAATCAGCACGGTGCCTCCTGTAATCTATAAGAACCAAAGACCGTCGGTCGATGTCAACCACCCCCAGCCATCAAGTGCATCATGTACCTTCTTGTGCTGGAACCGGGCCGGTTTTCATCCGAAAAGTCCTGATATGGACGACCAGCGCAGGTGCACAAAGCTTATGAGCAGTGTTGAACCGGGATAACTCCCATGGATCCGCTGCGAAAAACGCCCCGTACATCTGTGCGGGGCGTTTTTATTTGCCTGTTGCCAGCTTGCTGGCTGGGGGCGGGACCGGAAAGACTGGCACTAATTCCCGGAAGGAGTGTTATGGCAACGCCGACAAAGGTGGCTGCGGTTGCAGAAATCGCAAAGGATTTCAATGATTCAACTGCAGCAGTCCTAACCGAATACCGTGGGCTCACCGTTGCTCAGCTCAAGGAGCTGCGCGTTTCTCTCGGCCAGGACACCAAGTTCTCGGTTGTAAAGAACACCCTGACGGCCATTGCGGCAAAGGAAGCTGGTGTTGACGCTTTCGACGGTCAGCTGTCCGGCCCCACCGCAATTGCTTTCATCAAGGGCGACGCTGTTGCTGCGGCAAAGAGCCTCACTGATTTTGCAAAGGCCAACAAGCAGCTGGTCATCAAGACCGGTATCTTCGAAGGCAAGGCTCTCGATGCTTCTGAGGTCGCCGCCCTGGCAGCCCTGGAATCTCGCGAACTGCAGCTGGCCAAGGTTGCAGGCATCCTCAAGGCTCCGATGGCCGCCGTTGCGCGCACCCTCGAAGCCCTGCGTTTGAAGCTGGCCGAAGGTGCACCCGCCGAAGAGGCTCCGGCCGCTGAGGAAGCACCGGCAGCTGAAGAAGCTCCGGTTGCTGAAGAAGCTCCCGCCGCAGAAGCTGAGACCACCGAAGCGTAAGCGTGTTGTGTCCTTCGTGGGCACACCGCCGCTGTGCCGGTCATCAGTAGTAGTTTTTCCCTAGTTTCATCAGGACCTAGGTTTATGGATTAGCCCCTTGTGGGCAAGAAACAGAAGGAGCGCCTACCATGGCTAAGCTCACCAACGACGAGCTGATTGCAGCTTTCAAGGAACTGACCATCATCGAGCTCTCCGAGTTCGTTAAGCTCTTCGAAGAGACCTTCGAAGTAACCGCTGCTGCTGTTGCAGTTGCCGGTCCTGCCGGTGGCGCAGCCGAAGAAGCTGAAGAGCAGACCGAATTCGACGTTATCCTCGAAGCAGCTGGCGACAAGAAGATCGCTGTTATCAAGGAAGTCCGCGCGATCACTTCCTTGGGTCTGAAGGAAGCCAAGGAGGTCGTTGACTCGGCTCCCAAGGCTGTTCTCGAAGGTGCAACGAAGGAAGCTGCCGAGAAGGCCAAGGAAGCTCTTGAAGCTGCCGGCGCCACGGTTACCCTCAAGTAATCACCCCGCGTTTCTTAAAGAAGCCCCGCACCGTTTGGTGCGGGGCTTCTTTGCTCCCCACCCGCTCCATGACTGCGAAACGGTCATCCGCTGTTGATATTTCACCAGCGGATGACCGTTTCGCCGTCTTGAACCCATGGTGACGGTGAAACCTACCGGGCGACGTGGCGGACCAGGAGCGCTCGGAGGCTATTCGGGGACTGAAATGTCCGCAACGATCGCGCCGAACGCTTCGATGAGGGCATCGGCCTCGACGAACATGCTGTAGCCGTGTTCACCGGCGCCCATGGCAACCCTGCGCCCCCGGATGCCGTCGTCAACGTAGACGGGCCACGCCGTCGTGCTTCCCAGGGGAGTGATGGTGCCACGTTCGTAGCCGGTTGCCCCAAGGGCCACGTCGGCAGGGGGCATTTGCAGTTTGTTCACACCCACCACCGCGCGCAGCTTGGGCCAGGAGATGGACCTACCGCCGGGCACCAGCGCGAAGAGGAATGTTCCGTCGCTGCGTTTGACCACCAGAGACTTCACAATGTTGGAAGGCTCGATCCCCATGAGGGACGCGGCTTCGGTGAGTGAGTTTGCGGCCGGACGGGGAAAAATCTCCACGACAAGGCCGCGGGCCGCAGCATCCGCCGCGACACGGCCATGCCCGGTCAGGGCGGCCTCGGCGCTCACTCGGCGTCCCGGTACAGCAGGAGTGCTTCGCCCTGGCCGCCACCGCCGCACAGGGAAACTGCGGCCTTGCCGGAGCCCCGCCGGCCAAGTTCCATGGCGGCGTGCAAGGCCAGGCGGGCACCCGATGCCCCGATGGGGTGGCCGAGGGCAATGGCCCCGCCGTGGATGTTGCACTTCTCCAGGGGTACGCCCAGATCGCGCAGGGACTGGACAGCGACGGAGCCGAAGGCCTCGTTGATCTCGATGAAGTCCAGGTCGCCAACCTCCCAGCCGGCGGTCTTCAGTGCCCGGAAAATGGCATTTGATGGCTGTGAGTGCAGGGAGTTGTCGGGGCCGGCAACCTGCCCGGGGGAGCCGACGACGGCGAGCCATGGCAGGCCGTGCTCCTCGGCGTAGGAGCGTGAGGCCACGACGACGGCGCTGGCACCGTCGGAGAGGGGGGAGGAGTTACCTGCCGTGATGGCGCCGTCGGCCGTGAAGGCTGGGCGCAGGCTGGCAAGCGTCTCCACTGTGGTGGCGGGGCGGACACCCTCGTCGGCGGTGAGCATGACGGGCTCACCCTTGCGCTGGGGGACAGTCACGGGCACGATTTCGTCCGCGAAAATACCTGCGTCCGCTGCCGCAGCCGCGCGCTGGTGTGAGGCTGCCGCGACCTCGTCCTGCGCAGTGCGGGAGAGGTTCAGGCGAATGTTGCCGCGCTCGGTGGAGAGTCCCATTGAGTCGTCGTCGAAGGCGTCAGTCAGCCCGTCATGCGCTGCGACGTCGAGCGCCTGGATCGCACCGTAGGTCCAGCCCTGCCGGGATCCGGGAAGAATGTGCGGGGCCCGTGTCATTGACTCCTGGCCGCCGGCAACAACCACTGTGGCCTCGCCGGCCCGGATCATGCGTGCGGCGTCGATCACGGCCGTCAGCCCGGACAGGCAGACCTTGTTGATGGTCACGGCGGGGACGTTCCAGCCGATTCCGGCGCCGACGGCACTCTGTCGTGCCGGGTTCTGCCCCGCCCCTGCCTGAAGGACCTGGCCCATGATCACGTAGTCGACGTCGGCTGCGGCAATGCCGGAGCGTTCCACGGCTGCTGCAATGGCCCGTGACCCAAGCTCGACGGCGGTAAACGGCGCCAATTGACCATTCAGCCGCCCCTGGGGGGTGCGCGCACCCGCGAGAATTACAACATCATTTGCCTGTGCCGCCATGGCTTCCGCACTCCTTGAAATCGCGTGCCGTACAGATCCTCATTGAGCTGTACCGTCCTGCATAGAATCTAACAGCTTGGACCTCCGGGAAATTTCCCAGGACCCTGCCGCAGGGAAGATTTGACAGGTGTGACGCGAACGATAGTGGCAAAAATTCCCCGTAATCCTGCGGCCACAGGGGTGATCCAACATCAATACTTGCAGTTTCCTGGTTCCTGGGGTAGACACGCGGCCATAAAACCCTGTAATGTAGATCTTTGCGTATCCCTCTTAACCTTCAGCCTTCATATAGCGGTGGGCTTTGTTTCGGTCAAGAGCTGCGGACAGCATGCAAAACAGGGCAGCCAAGCTGCACTGTGAAGCACTTTCCGAAGCTGCTTGGCCAGCGTTCGTCCGGGTTTGATGACCAGGAGTGAATCGGGTGAGGGTTCGTAAGAACAAGCCTGCAGGTCTGTGGAAGGATCCCTCTTGGTCGCCTCGAGCACCTCTAATGTAAATAACGCTGCAACCGCTATCGATTCAAACAGCACCGACGGTGCAAAGAGTCGCCTCTCATTCGCAAAGATTCATGAGCCGCTTGACGTGCCGAATCTGCTTGCACTCCAGACCGAGAGCTTTGACTGGCTCGTCGGCAACGAGCGCTGGCAGGACCGCATGCAGACGGCCGTGGACGCCGGCGATGACAGTGTGGCCGTCACCTCGGGCCTATCCGACATCTTCGAAGAGATCTCCCCGATTGAAGACTTCCAGGGCACCATGTCCTTGTCCTTCACGGAGCCGGAATTCTCTGATCCCAAGTTCACCGTTGACGAGTGCAAGGACCGCGACGCCACGTACGCCGCGCCGCTGTACGTCAAGGCCGAGTTCATGAACAACTTGACCGGTGAAATCAAGCAGCAGACTGTCTTCATGGGTGATTTCCCGCTCATGACCAACAAGGGTACCTTCGTCATCAACGGCACAGAGCGTGTCGTTGTGTCGCAGCTGGTTCGTTCCCCCGGTGCTTACTTCGAGCGCACGGCGGACAAGACCAGTGACAAGGAAATCTTCACCGCAAAGATCATCCCCTCACGTGGTGCATGGTTCGAGCTGGAGATTGACAAGCGCGACCAGGTTGGCGTTCGTCTTGACCGCAAGCGCAAGCAGTCGGTCACCGTACTGCTGAAGGCCTTGGGTTGGACCGAAGGCCAGATCCTGGAGGAGTTCGGCGAGTTCGACTCCATCCGTGCCACCTTGGAAAAGGATGCCACCACGGGTCGCGAAGACGCGTTGCTTGATATCTACCGCAAGCTGCGCCCGGGCGAGCCGCCGACGGTTGACGCCGCCGACGCGCTGTTGCATAACCTGTACTTCAACCCCAAGCGCTACGATCTGGCCAAGGTTGGCCGTTACAAGATCAACCGCAAGCTGGGCATTGACCTGCCGTTGAGCGACCCCGAGGCCTCCGTGCTGAGCGTTGACGACATCGTCGCCATGATCAAGTACCTTGTTGCCTTGCACGCCGGAAACAAGACCACCAAGGGCCAGCGTGATGGCGCCGAGGTTGACTTGCGCGTTGATGTCGATGACATCGACCACTTCGGCAACCGTCGTATCCGCGCCGTTGGCGAGCTCATCGAGAACCAGGTCCGCACGGGCCTTTCCCGCATGGAGCGCGTTGTCCGCGAGCGTATGACCACCCAGGACGTCGAAGCGATCACGCCGCAGACCCTGATCAACATCCGTCCCGTTGTTGCAGCCATCAAGGAGTTCTTCGGAACCTCCCAGCTGTCACAGTTCATGGATCAGAACAACCCGCTGGCTGGCCTGACGCACAAGCGTCGCCTGTCCGCGCTGGGCCCGGGCGGTTTGTCCCGTGACCGCGCAGGCATGGAAGTTCGAGACGTTCACCCGTCCCACTACGGCCGTATGTGCCCCATTGAAACCCCTGAAGGCCCGAACATTGGTCTGATTGGTTCATTGGCATCCTACGGACGCATCAACCCGTTCGGTTTCATTGAGACACCGTACCGTCGTGTCAAGGAAGGCTTCGTTTCCGACGAAGTTGACTACCTGACAGCTGATGACGAGATGGATGTAGTCATCGCCCAGGCCAACGCGCCTCTCGATGACGACAGCCACTTCGTTGAAGAGTCCGTTCTGGTTCGCCAGCGCGGTGGTGGCGGCGAACCCGTGTTGATCCCGGCCAACGAGGTCGAGTACATGGACGTTTCCCCGCGCCAGATGGTGTCTGTGGCTACCGCACTGATTCCGTTCCTCGAGCACGATGACGCCAACCGCGCCCTCATGGGTGCGAACATGCAGCGTCAGGCTGTGCCGCTGGTCCAGTCCGAGGCCCCGTTCGTGGGTACCGGCATGGAGCGCGCCACCGCTGTTGACGCCGGTGACGTTGTCATCGCCAAGAAGGCCGGTGTGGTCTCGGAAGTTTCCGCAGACGTCGTCGTCATGTTGAACGACGACGGCACGGAGACCAACTACCCGATCGCCAAGTACCAGCGCTCCAACCAGGGAACGGCTTACAACCAGCGCGTCCTGGCTTCCGAAGGCCAGCGCCTGGAAGTTGGCGGCATCATCGCCGACGGTCCGGCAACGGACATGGGCGAGCTTGCCTTGGGCAAGAACCTCCTCGTGGCATTCATGTCATGGGAAGGCCACAACTACGAGGATGCCATCATCCTTTCGCAGCGCATTGTTGCCGAAGATGTCCTCTCCTCCATCCACATCGAAGAGCATGAAATCGATGCACGCGACACCAAGCTTGGTGCCGAGGAAATCACCCGGGACATCCCGAACGTTTCCGAGGAAATCCTTGCCGGTCTCGACGAGCGCGGCATCATCCACATCGGTGCTGAAGTTGAAGCCGGCGACATCCTGGTAGGCAAGGTCACCCCCAAGGGTGAAACCGAGCTGACCCCGGAAGAGCGTCTGCTGCGCGCCATCTTCGGTGAGAAGAGCCGCGAAGTTCGCGACACCTCCCTGAAGGTTCCCCACGGCGAGTCCGGTACCGTCATCGGCGTGCGCGTCTTTGACCGTGACTCCGAGGACGACCTGCCTCCCGGCGTGAACCAGCTGGTTCGCGTGTACGTTGCCAACAAGCGCAAGATCACCGATGGTGACAAACTTGCAGGCCGTCACGGCAATAAGGGTGTTATCTCCAAGATCCTCCCGATCGAGGACATGCCCTTCCTTGCAGACGGCACCCCCGTTGACATCGTCTTGAACCCCTTGGGTGTTCCGGGTCGAATGAACGTTGGCCAGGTCCTGGAAATTCACCTCGGTTGGGTTGCCAAGACCGGTTGGAAGGTTGAAGGCGAGCCTGACTGGATCAAGAACCTGCCGAACCTGCCTCGCGAGACCGGCCAGACCAAGGTTGCCACCCCGGTATTCGACGGTGCCCGTGATACTGAAATCACAGGCCTGCTGGACTCCACCAACGTGACCCGTGACGGCGAACGCCTGATCGACTCATCCGGTAAGACGCGTCTGTTCGACGGCCGCTCCGGCGAGCCGTTCCCGGACCCGGTATCCGTGGGCTACATGTACATCCTGAAGCTCCACCACCTGGTGGACGACAAGATTCACGCCCGCTCCACCGGTCCGTACTCCATGATCACCCAGCAGCCCTTGGGCGGTAAGGCCCAGTTCGGTGGCCAGCGCTTTGGTGAAATGGAAGTTTGGGCACTTGAGGCGTACGGCGCTGCCTACACTCTGCAGGAACTGCTGACGATCAAGTCCGATGACATCCATGGCCGCGTGAAGGTCTACGAAGCCATCGTCAAGGGCGAGAACATCCCGGAGCCGGGCATCCCGGAATCCTTCAAGGTTCTGATCAAGGAAATGCAGTCGCTGTGCCTGAACGTGGAAGTCCTTTCTTCCGATGGTGCCACGATTGAGATGCGTGACTCGGATGAAGAAGTCTTCCGGGCCGCGGAGGAGCTGGGCATCGACCTGTCACGGGCCGAGCCTAACTCTGTCGAAGAAGTTTAGGAGGACGACGGCGGTGGCCAGCCCATCGCCGTCGAACCTTCACTTCCTCCCGTACCCCGCCTAGACATTCAGACTTTAGAGAATTAGAGAGAACAGGACCCATATGTCCAGCGAATCCTCCTTCGGCAGTATGCAGATTGGCCTGGCCACCGCGCAAGATATTCGCGACTGGAGCCACGGCGAAGTCAAGAAGCCGGAAACCATTAACTACCGCACGCTCAAGCCGGAAAAAGACGGTCTTTTCTGTGAGAAGATCTTTGGCCCGTCCCGCGACTGGGAATGCTACTGCGGCAAGTACAAGCGCGTGCGTTTCAAGGGCATCATTTGTGAGCGTTGTGGCGTAGAAGTCACCCGCGCAAAGGTACGCCGTGAGCGCATGGGTCACATTGAGCTTGCAGCACCCGTCACCCACATCTGGTACTTCAAGGGCGTCCCCTCGCGCTTGGGCTACCTGCTGGACCTTGCACCGAAGGACCTCGAAAAGGTCATTTACTTCGCTGCCTACATGATCACCAGCGTTGACGACGAAGCACGTCACGCCGAACTGCCGAACCTCCAGATCGAGCATGACCTGGAACGCAAGCAGATGGTCGACACCCGTGACAGCGACATCGCCACGATCGCCCGCGACCTTGAGGGCGAGCTTGCCCGCCTTGAAGGTGAAGGCGCCAAGGCTGCCGATAAGAAGAAGGCCCGCGACTCCGCGGACCGTCAGATGGCCAACGTGCGCAAGCGCGCGGACGCCGACATCGACCGCCTCGAGCAGGTTTGGGACCGTTTCAAGGGCCTGAAGGTTGCCGACCTCGAAGGTGACGAGGCCCTGTACCGCGAACTGCGTGACCGGTACGGCATGTTCTTCGAAGGTTCCATGGGTGCCGAAGCCATCAAGAGCCGTCTTGAGACCTTCGACATGCCCGGTGAAGCCGAGATCCTGCGCGACATCATTGCCAACGGCAAGGGCCAGCGCAAGACCCGTGCCCTCAAGCGCCTGAAGGTTGTCAATGCATTCCTGACGACCAACAACAGCCCGCTTGGCATGGTTCTGGATGCCGTCCCGGTGATCCCGCCGGAACTGCGCCCCATGGTTCAGCTCGACGGTGGCCGTTTCGCCACCTCGGACCTGAATGACCTGTACCGTCGTGTGATCAACCGCAACAACCGCCTCAAGCGCCTGCTTGATCTGGGTGCTCCGGAGATCATCGTCAACAACGAGAAGCGCATGCTTCAGGAAGCTGTTGACTCACTGTTCGACAACGGTCGTCGTGGCCGTCCCGTCACGGGTCCGGGCAACCGTCCGTTGAAGTCGCTCTCTGACATGCTCAAGGGCAAGCAGGGTCGATTCCGTCAGAACCTCCTCGGCAAGCGCGTTGACTACTCGGGCCGTTCGGTCATTGTTGTTGGCCCGCAGCTGAAACTGCACCAGTGTGGTCTGCCCAAGCAGATGGCCCTGGAGCTCTTCAAGCCGTTCGTGATGAAGCGCCTGGTTGACCTCAACCACGCACAAAACATCAAGAGCGCCAAGCGCATGGTCGAGCGTTTCCGTCCCCAGGTCTGGGATGTTCTCGAAGAGATCATCACCGAGCACCCGGTATTGCTGAACCGTGCACCAACCCTGCACCGTTTGGGTATCCAGGCGTTCGAACCCCAGCTTGTTGAAGGCAAAGCAATCCAGCTTCACCCGCTGGTTTGTGGCGCCTTCAACGCAGACTTCGACGGCGACCAGATGGCAGTCCACCTGCCGCTGAGCCCCGAGGCCCAGGCTGAAGCACGCATCCTGATGTTGTCCTCGAACAACATCTTGAAGCCTTCCGACGGCCGCCCGGTTACCCTGCCGTCGCAGGATATGATCATCGGTCTGTACCACTTGACCACCAAGCGTGAGGGTTCTGCCGGCGAAGGCCGTATGTTCTCCACCGCTGCCGAAGCCGTCATGGCCTTCGACGCCAATGAGTTGCACTTGAACTCACAGGTCAAGATCCGTCTGGACAACTTCATCCCCGGTGCCGAGCGCAAGGGCCCGGAAGGCTTCGAAGCTGGCGGTTCCGCCATCATCGACACCTCCCTGGGACAGGTCATCTTCAACGAGACCCTGCCTGCGGACTACCCGTGGGTTGAAGCAGTTGCCGACAAGGGCCAGCTCTCAGAGATCGTCAATGACCTCGCCGAGCGGTACCCCAAGGTTGTCGTTGCAGCGACACTGGATAACCTCAAGGATGCCGGTTTCTACTGGGCAACCCGTTCAGGAATCACCGTTGCCATCTCCGACATTGAGGTGCCTACGGCCAAGCCGGCCATCCTCGAAGGCTACGAAGTCAAGGCTGCAAAGGTCCAGGCCCAGTACGACAAGGGTCTGATCGCCGACGACGAGCGCCGCCAGGAGCTCATCGACATCTGGAACCAGGCAACCAACGAGATCGCTGATGTCATGCGTGCGTCCTTCGCCGCATCCAACACGATCAACCGCATGGTTTCCTCCGGTGCCCGTGGTAACTGGATGCAGGTTCGCCAGATTGCCGGTATCCGTGGCTTGGTGGCTAACCCGAAGGGTGAAATTATTCCGCGCCCGATCAAGTCCTCCTACCGTGAGGGCCTGTCGGTTTTGGAGTACTTCATTGCTACTCACGGTGCCCGTAAGGGTCTGGCCGATACTGCTTTGCGTACGGCCAACTCCGGTTACTTGACGCGTCGACTGGTTGACGTTTCACAGGATGTCATCGTTCGCGAAGACGACTGTGGTACCGAGCGCGGTTTGACCCTGCCGATCGCAGTGGTCGACTCCAATGGCGAGTTCGTTCTGCACGAGGAAGTCGAGAACAGCGTTTACGCCCGTACCTTGGCTGCCGAGGTAGTGGACTCCTCAGGCACCGTCCTGGCCGAGGCCGGAGACGACGTCGGAGATGTCCTCATTGCCAAGCTGTTCGCAGCAGGCATTGAAGAGATCAAGGTCCGCTCGGTACTCACCTGTGAGTCAACCGTTGGAACGTGTGCACTCTGCTACGGCCGTTCACTGGCCACGGGCAAGACCGTTGACATCGGTGAGGCCGTCGGTATTATCGCCGCACAGTCCATTGGTGAGCCCGGTACCCAGCTGACCATGCGTACCTTCCACACCGGTGGTGCTGTTTCCGCCAGCCGTGGCGAGGACATCACCCAGGGTCTGCCCCGTATCCAGGAGCTCTTCGAAGCACGTACCCCCAAGGGTGTCGCTCCGATCGCAGAAGCTGCCGGCCGCATCAACATTGATGAGTCCGAAAAGACCATGCGTTTGATCCTGACACCGGACGACGGCACCGAAGAGATCGCTTACCCGGTCCTGCGACGTGCACGTCTGACGGTTGCCGACGGCGAGCACGTTGAAGTTGGTCAGAAGCTGATTGTGGGTGCTGTTGATCCCAAGCAGGTTCTTCGTATCCTCGGCCCGCGTGCCGCTCAGAAGCACCTCGTTGAGGAAGTTCAGGGCGTTTACCGCAGCCAGGGTGTGGGTATCCACGACAAGCACGTCGAGGTTATTGTCCGCCAGATGCTCCGTCGCGTGACGGTCATCGAATCCGGCGATTCCAACCTGCTGCCCGGCGAGCTCGCCGAGCGCGGCCGCTTCGAGACGGAAAACCGTCGCGTCGTGTCCGAGGGCAAGAAGCCGGCTTCAGGCCGTAACGAGCTCATGGGTATCACCAAGGCCTCCTTGGCCACCGAGTCATGGCTCTCCGCCGCTTCCTTCCAGGAAACCACCCGCGTTCTGACGCAGGCGGCCATGGAAGGCAAGTCTGACCCGCTGCTGGGTCTGAAGGAAAACGTGATCATCGGTAAGCTGATCCCGGCCGGCACTGGTCTTCCGCGCTACACCAACGTCACGGTGGAACCCACGGAAGAAGCCAAGGCCAACCTGTTCACCGGTCCGAGCGCATTCAGCGACTTTGACTACGTGGGCGGCGTTGGAGACTTGGGCGCAGAGTTCCGTGCCATCCCCTTGGATGACTACGATCTGGGCACCAACTTCTCCGGCTAATCCCCAGCTCCTCCCGGCTTTTTGATCGCTAGCGATCAAAAAGCCGGGGTCCTCGGAGCTGTGGGGCCATCGGTTCGGTATGTTCCGGGCGCGTGGGCCCAAGCAACGAATTGGCGGTGAGTCACCTGAAAGGGTGACTCACCGCCATCGCGCTTTAACAACGTGCTCACTGACCAAAGGAATAGTCCCCGCCCTTCCACTTGTCCCAGTCCCAGGTGGTCAGGAACTTTTCACCGCTGGTCATCCCGCGCCCGAACATCGTGGTCTTGTCCTCGGGGGTGAGGTGGAAGTCGGTGGCCTGGTAGGGGGAGGTGTTCACGAAGATGGTGCGTGATGTGGCCTGCGGGTTGTTCACGTATGCGTTGTCATGGGCGCTCATCATGGTGCCAAGCAGTGACTTGGCCAGCGTCACGTTGCTGTTTGCGGCGCTCCAGTCCGCTGTACGAATGGTGGTCTGGCCTGAAAGCTTGACACCAATGGTTGGCCAGCGCGAAGGCTTGCCGTCTGTGCGGTCAAAGATGGACATGGGGAAGTTGGACAACAGTCCGCCGTCGGCACAGACGATGTGGTCGTGGCCGGTCGCGGCCGGGTCGGTGTGCATCTTCCAGGGGCGGAAGAAGAACGGGATGGAGGCTGAAGCCCTGACGGCATCCGCTACCGGAACAGTGTCCGGGTCGACACCAAGGAGTGACTTGTAGTCCCAAGGCAGGCGTAGCATGAGGCCGCGTGAAACGTCCGAAACTATCACCACCAGCCGGTAGCGCTGTTCCGGCGGGAGAGAGCTCTCCGGGTCGTCATCCTTCAGGTCCGCCCAGGTGTGGACGCCCTGGGCAGCTAATGTTTCGGCAATCCAGTCGTGCATGAAGCCGCCAAAGAACAGGCCCTCGTGCAGGAGCAGACCGGACACCGGGCCAAGGCCGGGAATGCGCTCCAGAAAACCATGCCTGTCCTCAAACTGGGCAAAATCCAGCGAGTCCATGACGTTCTTCACCTGTGCTGGTGACATGCCCGAAGCCAGAAAGGCGGCCACGATGGCGCCCGCGGACGTGCCTGCAATGCGGTGGAAAGTGTAGGGGTCGCTGTGACCGGCCAAGGCCGTCACGGCACCGACAAGGCTGGAGCCCTTGACTCCGCCGCCCTCAAGAACTAGATCTGTATCAGCCATGGCACACCGCATCTCAACAGCGATCCGCCCCGCATGAGGGGCTCCGTCGTCCGCCGGGGGCGGATTCCGGAGTCGTGGGGTAATTAGAACATTGCGCCTCCCCGTGCCGCGTGTCAAGGAGTCGCAGGCAGCTGATTTCAGGTCATGGGCCAACCCGTGGTAATCTAATGAGTAATTGTTAGTGTGGCAGTGGATAAGAGTATCCGCTTCCTTCACCCAGGTGAAGGAAAGTGGGTACGGGTCCGGGTTGTACGGTTCTTGTACAGCGAATGCCACATTTTTGCATGCCTAGGCGCTGTGAAGTCGCCAAGCCTGCGACTACCAGTAAAAGGTTTTTCCCAGCGGCTGTTTCATGTGGCCGGCGGGGCAAGCAACACGAGAATCCACTCGAGAAAACAACGGAGAACACGAAAGTGCCTACGATTAACCAGCTGGTCCGAAAGGGCCGGACACCCAAGGTCACAAAGACCAAGGCTCCCGCACTTAAGGGCAGCCCCATGCGTCGCGGCGTTTGCACGCGCGTTTACACCACCACCCCGAAGAAGCCGAACTCGGCTCTGCGTAAGGTTGCACGCGTGCGCCTCAACGGCGGCGTGGAAGTTACTGCTTACATCCCCGGTGTAGGTCACAACCTCCAGGAGCACTCCATCGTGCTCGTCCGTGGAGGCCGAGTCAAGGACCTTCCCGGTGTTCGTTACAAGATTGTCCGTGGCGCATTGGATACCCAGGGCGTTAAGAACCGCAAGCAGGCTCGCAGCCGCTACGGTGCAAAGATGGAGAAGAAGTAATATGCCTCGCAAGGGTCCGGCCCCGAAGCGGCCGCTAGTAGTAGATCCCGTATACGGTTCCCCTTTGGTCACACAGCTGATCAACAAGGTTCTGGTAGACGGCAAGAAGTCCACCGCAGAGCGCATCGTTTACGGCGCACTCGAAGGTGTTCGTGAGAAGACCGGTGCTGATCCCGTTGTTGCCTTGAAGAAGGCCATGGAGAACATCAAGCCGAGCCTTGAGGTCAAGTCCCGCCGTGTTGGTGGCGCCACCTACCAGGTTCCGGTTGAAGTCAAGCCGGGTCGTCAGACCGCACTTGCTCTTCGCTGGTTGGTTGGTTACTCGAAGGCTCGCCGCGAGAAGACCATGACCGAGCGCCTGCGCAACGAAGTTCTGGATGCCTCCAACGGTCTTGGTGCCGCTGTCAAGCGTCGCGAAGATACCCACAAGATGGCAGAGTCCAACAAGGCCTTCGCACATTACCGCTGGTAACTAGAGCCATGAGGATGCCGGCGGCGAACCCGCCGGCAACCTTCCAGCTCATCTCTAAACTAAGGGAGAAACCGTGGCACAGGACGTGCTTACAGACCTGAACAAGGTCCGCAACATCGGCATCATGGCCCACATTGATGCTGGCAAGACCACCACCACTGAGCGCATCCTGTTCTACACGGGTGTGAACCACAAGATCGGCGAAACGCACGACGGCGCTTCGACGACTGACTGGATGGAACAGGAAAAGGAACGCGGCATCACCATCACGTCTGCCGCCGTGACCTGCTTCTGGAACAACAACCAGATCAACATCATTGACACACCCGGCCACGTTGACTTCACGGTAGAGGTCGAGCGCTCCTTGCGTGTTCTCGATGGCGCCGTTGCTGTTTTCGACGGCAAGGAAGGCGTTGAGCCGCAGTCTGAGACTGTTTGGCGTCAGGCTGACAAGTACAACGTTCCGCGTATCTGCTTCGTCAACAAGATGGACAAGCTCGGCGCTGATTTCTACTTCACCGTAGACACCATCATCAACCGTTTGGGTGCCAAGCCGTTGGTCATGCAGCTGCCGATCGGCACTGAAAGCGAATTCGTTGGTGTCGTCGACCTGATGACCATGAAGGCTTTCGTCTGGGCCGGTGACTCCAAGGGTGACGTCACCATGGGTGCCGCTTACGAAGTCCAGGAGATCCCCGCTGATCTTCAGGAAAAGGCAGAAGAGTACCGCGCAGCCCTCGTTGAGGCCGCTGCGGAGTCCTCCGAAGAGCTCATGGAGAAGTACCTTGAAGGTATCGAACCTTCCATCGAGGAGCTGAAGGCTGGCATTCGCAAGCTGACAGTCAACTCGGAGATCTACCCGGTCTTCTGTGGTTCTGCCTTCAAGAACCGTGGCGTTCAGCCGATGCTCGATGCTGTCATCGACTACCTGCCGAACCCCTTGGATGTTGGCGCGATGATCGGTCATGATCCCCGCAACGAGGAAATCGAACTCCGTCGCGAACCGAGCGAAGACGAGCCGTTCTCGGCACTTGCCTTCAAGATCGCATCGCACCCGTTCTTCGGCCAGTTGAACTTCATCCGCGTGTACTCGGGCAAGGCAACTCCCGGTACTCAGCTGCTGAACTCCACGAAGCAGAAGAAGGAACGTATTGGCAAGCTCTTCCAGATGCACGCCAATAAGGAAATGCCCGTAGACGAGGTCCATGCAGGCCACATCTACGCAGTGATCGGCCTCAAGGACACCACCACCGGTGACACCTTGTGCGATCCCGGCAACCCGATTGTTCTCGAGTCGATGACCTTCCCCGATCCCGTGATCTTCGTTGCCATTGAGCCGAAGACCAAGAGTGACCAGGAGAAGCTGTCAACGGCTATCCAGAAGCTCTCCGCTGAGGACCCGACGTTCACTGTCAACCTCAACGAAGACACCGGCCAGACTGAAATTGGCGGCATGGGCGAGCTCCACCTGGACATCCTTGTGGACCGCATGCGTCGCGAATTCAACGTTGAGGCCAACGTTGGCAAGCCGCAGGTTGCTTACCGCGAAACCATCAAGCGCGCAGTCGTCAAGCACGACTACACGCACAAGAAGCAGACCGGTGGTTCAGGTCAGTTCGCAAAGATTCAGATCGCAATTGCGCCTTTGGATACTGCTGATGGCGAAATGTACGAATTCGAAAACAAGGTCACCGGTGGTCGTGTTCCCCGTGAATACATCCCCAGCGTTGACCAGGGCATCCAGTCCGCATTGCCTGATGGCGTGCTTGCCGGTTACCCGATGGTTGGCATCAAGGCCACGCTGCTTGACGGCGCGTCCCACGATGTTGACTCCTCCGAAATGGCCTTCAAGATCGCCGGTCGAATGGCGTTCAAGGAAGCTGCTCGGATGGCCAACCCGGTTCTGCTTGAACCGTTGATGGAAGTTGAAGTCCGCACCCCTGAGGAATACATGGGTGAAGTTATCGGTGACCTCAACTCCCGTCGTGGCCAGATGCAGTCAATGGAGGACGCCAGCGGCGTCAAGGTCATCAAGGCCCTGGTTCCGTTGTCAGGCATGTTCGGATACATCGGTGACCTGCGGTCCAAGACCCAGGGTCGTGCCGTGTACTCGATGAAGTTTGATAGCTACTCTGAGGTTCCGAAGGCTGTAGCCGACGAAATCATCCAGAAGGCACGCGGCGAATAGTCGCACTTTTGCTTGGCGTCTGTTCCGGCCCTAAGCTGGAACAGACGCCAGCATCAAGCAATTTCTTAAACATAAAAAGCCCCCAGTAGACTTACTACGACTTCAGTGACGAACAGCGTCGCTGAGAGTAAGTCATCTGAAAACGTTCTAGGAGGAACCCGTGGCAAAGGCAAAGTTCGAGCGGACCAAGCCGCACGTTAACATCGGCACCATCGGTCACGTTGACCATGGTAAGACCACGTTGACGGCTGCCATTTCCAAGGTACTGTACGACAAGTACCCGGATCTGAACGAGCAGCGTGATTTCAGCTCCATCGACTCGGCTCCCGAGGAGAAGCAGCGCGGTATCACGATCAACATCTCGCACGTTGAGTACCAGACCGAGAAGCGCCACTACGCACACGTAGACGCCCCCGGTCACGCTGACTACATCAAGAACATGATCACCGGTGCTGCCCAGATGGACGGCGCTATCCTGGTGGTTGCTGCGACTGACGGCCCGATGGCCCAGACTCGCGAGCACGTTCTGTTGGCCCGCCAGGTTGGTGTCCCCTACCTGCTGGTTGCATTGAACAAGTCCGACATGGTCGATGACGAAGAACTCCTCGACCTGGTCGAAATGGAAGTTCGCGAACTCCTCTCCTCACAGGGCTTCGACGGCGACGAGGCACCTGTTGTCCGCGTTTCCGGCCTGAAGGCTCTGGAAGGCGACCCCGTATGGGTCAAGTCCGTTGAGGACTTGATGGACGCCGTTGACAACAACGTGCCGGACCCCATCCGCGACAAGGACAAGCCGTTCTTGATGCCGGTTGAAGATGTCTTCACCATCACCGGTCGTGGAACTGTTGTTACGGGCCGCGCCGAGCGTGGAACACTTCAGATCAACTCTGAGGTCGAGATCGTCGGCATCCGTCCGGTCCAGAAGACCACGGTTACCGGTATCGAAATGTTCCACAAGCAGCTCGACGAGGCATGGGCCGGCGAGAACTGTGGTCTGCTGCTCCGCGGCATCAAGCGCGAAGACGTAGAGCGTGGACAGGTCATCGTGAAGCCGGGTTCCATCACCCCGCACACCGACTTCGAAGCCAACGTCTACATCTTGGCCAAGGATGAGGGCGGTCGTCACAACCCGTTCTACTCCAACTACCGCCCGCAGTTCTACTTCCGCACAACGGATGTTACCGGCGTCATCACCTTGCCCGAGGGCACGGAAATGGTTATGCCTGGCGACAACACCGAAATGACTGTCGCGCTGATCCAGCCGATCGCCATGGAAGAGGGCCTCGGCTTCGCTATCCGCGAAGGCGGCCGCACCGTTGGTTCAGGCCGTGTCACCAAGATCATCAAGTAATTTCTAATTACTGAAGTTCTTTGAAGAAGGTCCCCGGCTTCGGCTGGGGGCCTTCTTTTTTGTCCGCCGGGGATGCAGCGTTTGCCACTGGTCCGCGGAAACATAGGCAACCGCTGAATCCCCGAACTAGGGGAAACGACGGCTGCGGGTGGGGAGGGCTACCTGACTCCCTTGACCTGGCCAACGGCCCAGGCCCCTGCAAGTGCGGTGAGACCGGAAACCAGGAACAGCAGGGTGAAGCCGCCGACCGCGCTGACCAGCAGCGCGCCCAGCATCGGAGCGAACGCCTGGGGGACCGTCAGGGCAATGTTCATGATGCCGAGGTCCTTTCCGCGGGAGAGCTGGTCGGGCAGAACTTCGGTGGCCAATGCCTGATCCACGGAGAGGAAGCAGCCGTAGCCCAGTCCCAGCAGGGCGGCCCCGACAGTGGCGGCCTCCACGGTGGGGATGAAGGCAAGGATCAGTGCCGCGGCGGCCTGGAGCACTGAAGAGCCGAACACAAACACCCGGCGGCGTCCGAGTTTGTCCGAAAGCCGGCCAAGCCACAGCGACGCCACGATGACGAAGACCATGTAGACAAGGGTCAGCAGAATAAGCGAGCCCTCGGCATCGGGCACCTTCAGCCCGTACATGAGGAAGTACAGCAGCAAGCTGGTGCCAAAGGCGTTGCCGAGGTTCACCAGGATACGGCTGAGCAGTGTCCAGCCGAAGTCGGGGAACTTGCGCGGGCTGATCCACATCCCTTCCAGGAGCGAGTGCAGGGTGAGTGGCGCAACGATTCCCTGTGGCAGCACGGCGTCGGGAATCAGCAGCAGGAAGGGCAGTGACAGAACCACCAGGAGTGCGGCCATGAGCGCATAGCCGCCGAAGGTGCCAAGCCCCAGTGTGGTGACCAGGACCAGGACGGCGATGATGCCGATGGCCTGAGGGGCCGAAATCCACCCTGAGACGTATCCGCGCTGGTTCACCGGCACCTGGTCGGAGATGGCGGCTGTCAGCGCCGCCGTGAGGACACAGAAGAACGTGCTTGCCACGACCCAGCACATCCCGATGCCGGTCAGGGACGTCTGCAGGCCCAGAATGAGAAGTGATAAGGCGAAGCCCGCGGTCCCGCCCGCAATCCACGGCCGGCGTCGGCCGAAGCGGGACGTGGTGCGGTCCGAGAGTGCGCCCGTGAGCGGGTAGGCGATGAGTGCGAAAGCGCCGGCGATGCCGGAGATCATGCCGAAGCCCAAGACGTTTTGCACCCAGTCGGCGGCGTCGAGGAACTTTTCGACCTGCAGCGGAAGCAATAGTTGCACGGGCGTCAGCTGCGCGATCCACACCCCAAACCAGCTGAGCGCAAAGAATGAGATCCACCTCCCGCTGACCCTGCGCGTGGGTACATCGGCCAGTGACTGTGTTGACGGGGTTGCGGACACCGCGCCATTATTGGTGACTTTGCTCACGAATTCAGCTTCTCATGGTAGTCAAGGGTGGCGCGACGGCGGTAGTCAGGGGCTGCCGGGGCGCTGAGGTGGCGGGGATTATGCATGGCCCGATTGGCGTTCCGGCGTGGAATCCGGCATACTTATTGAGTTGTTCAAGTGCTTTTTCGAGTCCCGACCGAGATAATGCTCGGTGCAGGGTCCAAGCTAAAGCCCAAACATAACCTTCCTTCGCATCATTGGTGTGGGTACGTGCGTGAATTATTCGCGACACGCCCGACCGCGGGGGTCGGGGCTTCGGTGGATTGAGGAACCCGGAAATATCCGGATTCAGTTCATTGGAAGCGTGGCTGTGAGTGCCACAGATGAACTATGAAAAGTAAACAGCGTTTACGTCAACAGCATCGCTCCTTTCAGGATGCTTCGTTACAGGAAAGAGAGTCACGACGCCATGGCGGGACAAAAAATCCGCATCCGGCTGAAGTCATATGACCACGAGGTTATTGATGTTTCAGCCCGGAAGATCGTTGAGACGGTCACGCGCGCAGGCGCAACGGTAGTCGGCCCGGTGCCGCTGCCCACCGAGAAGAACATTTACTGCGTAATTCGTTCTCCTCACAAGTACAAGGACAGCCGCGAGCACTTTGAAATGCGCACGCACAAGCGTCTTATCGACATCATTGATCCCACGCCCAAGGCTGTAGATTCGCTCATGCGTCTCGACCTGCCGGCCGACGTGAACATCGAAATCAAACTGTAGGGAGGTGCTGAGAAACTATGACCGCGACCCGAAACACTAAGGGCATCCTGGGCACGAAGCTCGGCATGACCCAGGTCTGGGACGAGAACAACTTGCTTGTTCCCGTAACCGTCGTCCAGGCCGACTCCAACGTCATCACCCAGCTGCGCAACGCAGAGGTAGATGGCTATGTAGCGATCCAGATCGGCTACGGTGCGATCGATCCTCGCAAGGTAACCAAGCCTTTGGCTGGTCACTTCGAAAAGGCAGGCGTCACGCCTCGTCGCCACGTCGTCGAACTGCGCACCGCAGACGCTGACACTTACACCCTCGGCCAGGAGCTCTCAGTTGAGATCTTCGAAGCCGGCCAGAAGGTCGACGTCGTCGGTACTTCAAAGGGTAAGGGCTTCGCCGGTGTCATGAAGCGTCACGGCTTCCACGGCGCCCCGGCCTCTCACGGTGCTCACAAGAACCACCGTAAGCCCGGTTCCATCGGTGGCGCGTCCACCCCTGGCCGCGTTTTCAAGGGTATGCGCATGGCAGGCCGTATGGGTGCTGAGCGCGTAACGACCATGAACCTCACCGTTCACGGCGTTGACGCCGAGAAGTCGCTGCTGCTGATCAAGGGTGCCGTTCCCGGCGCCCGCGGTTCGGTCGTACTCGTACGCACCGCCGTGAAGGGAGCTTAAGTAAATGACTACTGTCAAAGTAGATCTGCCTGCTGAGATCTTCGACGTTCAGACCAACGTGCCGCTGTTGCACCAGGTTGTCGTAGCCCAGCTTGCTGCTGCCCGTCAGGGTACTCACAAGACCAAGACCCGCGCCGAAGTATCCGGTGCAGGCCGCAAGCCGTTCGCACAGAAGGGTACCGGCCGTGCCCGTCAGGGTTCCATCCGCGCCCCTCACATGACCGGCGGTGGCGTTGTCCACGGTCCGACCCCTCGCGATTACAGCCAGCGTACGCCCAAGAAGATGAAGGCTGCAGCCCTGCGCGGCGCCCTCTCTGACCGCGCACGCAACGGCCGTATTCACGTCATCGCTGAATTGGTTTCCGGCTCCAAGCCGTCCACCAAGGTTGCAATGGCCACTCTGGCAGCCGTTACGACGCGCAAGAACTTGCTCGTTGTTATCGAGCGCGCCAACGACGTTGCCGCATTGAGCGTACGCAACATCACGAACCTCCACGTCCTGTACGTTGACCAGCTCAACACCTACGACGTGCTTGTTTCTGATGACATCGTCTTCACGCAGGCCGCTTACGATGTTTTCGTTTCGGGCCGTGCCGCTGCTGAGGCTTTCGCTTCCAGCCTGCTGCTCGTCGAAGAGCTCGTTTCCGTTGATGCAGTTGAAGGCGCCGAAGGCACCATCAAGGGCAACAAGGACTCCATGAAGTACCACGTGCCTGGTTCACGCTGGTATGACGCAACTGTGGCCGAGGTTTGGTTCGCAACGGTTGAGGATGCCAAGGCCGCAGGCTTTGTTCCCGCCGGTGGCGAAGCTGCCCAGACTTTTGAGGAGGACGCCAAGTGAGCGCCGTCACCATCAAGGATCCGCGCGACGTAGTGCTTGCACCCGTCGTATCGGAAAAGAGCTACGGCTTGATCGACGAAGGTAAGTACACCTTCCTGGTCGACCCCCGCTCGAACAAGACCGAGATCAAGCTGGCCGTGGAGAAGATTTTCTCCGTCAAGGTCGACACGATCAACACCATCAACCGTGCCGGTAAGCGCAAGCGCACCAAGTTCGGATGGGGACAGCGCAAGAACACCAAGCGCGCAATTGTCTCCCTCCGCGAGGGCACGATCGACATCTTCGGCGGTCCGCTTTCATAAGCGGAGACCACTTTAACGAGGAAATAAACTATGGGAATCCGTAAATACAAGCCGACAACCCCGGGCCGTCGCGGCTCGAGCGTTGCCGACTTCGCAGAAATCACGCGGTCGACGCCGGAGAAGTCTCTGGTCCGTCCCCTGCCCAAAAAGGGTGGCCGCAATAACACCGGTCGTATCACGACTCGTCACAAGGGTGGTGGCCACAAGCGCCAGTACCGCTTGATTGACTTCCGTCGTCACGACAAGGATGGCGTTAACGCTCGCGTTGCTGAGATCGAATACGATCCCAACCGCACCGCACGCATTGCCCTCCTGCACTACGTTGATGGCACCAAGCGTTACATCATCGCCCCGAACAAGCTCAAGCAGGGTGACTTCGTAGAAGCCGGCGCCGCAGCTGACATCAAGCCTGGCAACAACCTGCCGATGCGCAACATCCCCGTGGGTACAGTTATCCACGCTGTGGAGCTGCGTCCCGGTGGCGGTGCCAAGATGGCTCGTTCCGCTGGTGCGTCTGTTCAGCTCGTCGCCAAGGAAGGCAAGTTCGCCCAGCTGCGTCTGCCCTCCGGTGAAATCCGCAACGTTGATGTGCGCTGCCGCGCAACCATCGGCGAGGTCGGCAACGCTGAGCAGTCCAACATCAACTGGGGTAAGGCTGGCCGTATGCGCTGGAAGGGCGTACGCCCGACCGTCCGCGGTGTTGTCATGAACCCTGTTGATCACCCGCATGGTGGTGGTGAAGGTAAGACCTCCGGTGGACGTCACCCGGTCAACCCGAACGGTAAGCGCGAAGGCCGTACGCGCCGCCCCAACAAAGAGAGCGACAAGCTGATTGTTCGTCGCCGCCGTACTGGCAAGAACAAGCGATAGGAGCCTGGAGACATGCCACGTAGCCTGAAAAAGGGTCCCTTCGTTGACCAGCACCTCTTTGTAAAGGTAGCTAGGGAAAACGATAAGGGCACCAAGAACGTCATTAAGACCTGGTCACGCCGGTCGATGATCATCCCGGACATGCTGGGTCACACGATCGCCGTACACGATGGTCGCAAGCACATCCCCGTGTTTGTAACTGAGTCGATGGTCGGGCACAAGCTCGGCGAATTCGCCGCAACGCGGACATTCCGCGGCCATGTCAAGGACGACCGCAAGGGCAAGCGCCGCTAGGCGCTCGCTCTTACGGCAAAGACGAGAGAGAGATAGCAATGGAAGCCAAGGCAAGTGCGCGTCATCTGCGCGTAACGCCTATGAAGGCCCGGCGCGTCGTCAACCTGATTCGTGGCAAGCAGGCGAATGAGGCATTGGCGATTCTGAAGTTTGCCCCCCAGGCAGCGTCGGAACCGGTATTCAAGGTAGTTCAGTCCGCGATGGCTAACGCCCGCGTTCTGGCAGATCGCGACAGCATCGCGTTCAACGAAAATGATCTGTACATCAGCGAAATCTTCGTTGATGAAGGCCCCACCATGAAGCGGTTCCAGCCGCGAGCACAGGGCCGTGCATTCCAGATCAAGAAGCGCACCAGCCACGTCACAGTGGTTGTCGCTACACCCGAGAAAGAGGAGGTTCGCTAAGTGGGACAGAAAGTAAACCCGCACGGTTTCCGTCTCGGGATCACCACGGACCACCGTTCGCACTGGTTCGCAGACAGCAACAAGCCCGGCCAGCGGTACAAGGACTTCGTAAAAGAAGACATCCAGATCCGCGCACTCATGTCCACGGGCATGGACCGCGCCGGCATTTCCAAGGTTGAGATCGAGCGCACCCGTGACCGTGTACGTGTGGATATCCACACCGCACGTCCCGGAATTGTTATCGGTCGTCGTGGAGCCGAAGCAGACCGCATCCGCGGCGAGCTCGAAAAGCTCACCGGCAAGCAGGTTCAGCTGAACATCCTGGAAGTCAAGAACCCGGAAGCAGACGCTCAGCTTGTTGCCCAGGGCATCGCAGAGCAGCTGACTAGCCGTGTGGCTTTCCGCCGCGCGATGAAGAAGGCAATGCAGTCCGCACAGCGCACCGGCAGTGTCAAGGGCATCCGTGTCGCTTGTGCCGGTCGTCTGGGTGGCGCTGAAATGTCACGCACCGAGTTCTACCGCGAAGGTCGTGTGCCCCTGCACACCCTGCGCGCCAACATCGATTACGGCTTCTTTGAAGCCAAGACCGTGTTCGGCCGCATTGGTGTCAAGGTCTGGATCTACAAGGGCGATGTCACGTCCAAGGAACTGGCTGCTCAGGCAGCTGCCGCTCCTGCTCGTGGCCGCGGCCCCCGTCGTGACGGCGATGACCGCGGTGCCCGCGGCCCCCGTGCCGGTGGCGACCGTCGTCGTAACGACCGCACTGAGGCTCCGGCCGCAGTTGAGGCTCCTGTAGCTGCAGAGGTTGCGGCTCCGGCAGTAGAAGGAGGACAGGCTTAAATGCTTATCCCACGTCGAGTAAAGCACCGTAAGCAGCACCACCCCGGTCGTTCGGGTCAGGCTACTGGCGGCACCACGGTTTCGTTTGGTGAGTGGGGCATTCAGGCTCTTTCGCCGGCCTACGTAACCAACCGTCAGATCGAGTCCGCTCGTATCGCCATGACTCGTCACATCAAGCGTGGCGGTAAGGTGTGGATCAACATCTACCCCGACCGTCCCTTGACCAAGAAGCCTGCCGAAACCCGCATGGGTTCCGGTAAGGGTTCACCCGAGTGGTGGATTGCAAATGTCAAGCCGGGCCGTGTTCTCTTTGAACTCTCCGGTGTATCAGAAGAGGTAGCACGCGAGGCATTGCGCCTGGCAATCCACAAGCTGCCGTTGAAAGCACGCATTGTGCGTCGCGAAGGTGGTGAGTAGAGATGTCAGTTGGTTCCAAGGAACTTGCCCCTGCACAGCTTGACGGGTTCGACAATGCACGTCTTGTTGAAGAACTCCGTAAGGCTAAGGAAGAACTGTTCAACCTGCGCTTCCAGTCCGCTACCGGACAGCTGGAAAGCCACGGTCGCTTGAGCGTTGTAAAGCGCGACATCGCCCGTATCTACACAGTCATGCGTGAGCGCGAGCTGGGCATTCGCCCGGACGTCGTTGCCGCTGCACCCGTGGAGAAGGCCTCCAAGAAGGCTGACAAGGAAGCCAAGAAGGCCTCCAAGAAGGCTGAAACATCTGAGGAGGACGCCAAGTGAGCGATTCTGTAAACAACGTTGAAGAAGGCGCCGGAGCGGTTGTCCGCAACGAGCGCAAGAAGATGCGCGGCTACGTCGTCTCCAACAAGATGGATAAGACCATCGTTGTTGAGGTCGAAGACCGCGTAAAGCACGCCTTGTACGGCAAGGTTCTGCGCCGCAACAAGAAGGTCAAGGCTCACGATGAAGAGAACAGCGCCGGCATCGGCGACCTGGTCATCATCAGCGAGACCCGTCCGCTGTCTGCAACCAAGCGTTTCCGCCTGGTTGAGATCGTAGAGAAGGCCAAGTAAGCCTTTCAACACCCGTGTTGATTGATTACTCAACGTTGGGCCCGTTGCCACTTGTGGCAGCGGGCCCAACGTTGTTTAACGCACGACGGCGAAGCCGGCTGGCAGCGTACCGATACCGCGCCCGTAAAGGCCAGCATCGCCGACAGCGTGTGGGCAAGCCAACGCATTCGATTGGGGCGCAGCGCAACGCCAGGTTCCGCCGTCGTGCTAGGATTATCTATTGTTGTGCCTTTTCTGTGCGGCCGTTTACGGTAGCCAGGAAGGTTCTCAATTACCTCGTAAATACTCGTGCCCCTACAAACTGCCGTCCGATCGGCGGATTTATCCTCACATCGGAACGGAAAGTGCAGTTGGCATGAGGTATTTAGGCGTGTCTTGGCAAAATCCAGGCACGTCAAGAGACATCCCGAACAATACGTTCCGCAAGGCTTATCCATAGATGGCTTATGGCCAAGAACCGGCGCGACGAACAGGAGACACTAGTGATTCAGCAGGAGTCGCGGCTTAAGGTCGCCGACAACACGGGTGCCAAGGAAATCTTGACAATCCGCGTTCTCGGTGGATCTGGGCGCCGCTACGCAGGCATTGGCGACACGATTGTCGCAACCGTCAAGGATGCAATCCCCGGCGGTAACGTAAAGAAGGGTGACGTCGTCAAGGCTGTCATCGTTCGCACAAAGAAGGAACGCCGCCGTGCGGATGGTTCCTACATCAAGTTCGATGAGAATGCAGCTGTCATTCTCAAAGCTGACGGGGACCCCCGCGGTACCCGTATCTTCGGCCCGGTTGGCCGTGAACTTCGTGACAAGAAGTTCATGAAGATCATCTCGTTGGCTCCGGAGGTGCTGTAACTTATGGCAAAGATCAAGAAGGGTGACCTGGTTCAGGTCATCACAGGCGCCAAGGCTGAGCGTGGCGGCGACCGTGGCAAGCAGGGCAAGGTCCTGAAGGTCTACACCGAAACCAACCGCGTGTTGGTCGAGGGCGTAAACCGCGTCACGAAGCACACCAAGGCTGGCCAGACGGAACGTGGCACCAACACCGGTGGCATTGAAATCGTCGAGGCACCCATTCACATCTCCAACGTTGCTGTAGTGGACCCGTCCACGAAGAAGCCGACCCGTGTTGGCTACCGCATCGAAACCGTTGAGCGCGATGGCCGCGAGCGTCAAGTACGCATCCGCGTTGCCAAGACCTCGGGGAAGGACCTGTCATGAGCTCGGTAGTTGCAGAGAACACTCCCAAGATCACCCCTCGCCTGAAGACCCGCTACGCAGCGGAAATCAAGGCGACGCTGGTTGAGGAATTCAAGTACCAGAACGTGAACCAGGTTCCGCGCCTGGTCAAGGTTGTTGTCAACATGGGTGTTGGAGATGCCGCCAAGGACTCCAAGCTCATCGACCACGCCGTCCGCGACCTCACCGCCATCACCGGTCAGAAGCCCCAGGTAACGAAGGCTCGCAAGTCGATCGCACAGTTCAAGCTGCGCGAAGGCATGCCGATCGGTTGCCACGCTACCCTGCGTGGAGATCGCATGTGGGAATTCCTGGACCGCTTGGTCACACTTGCACTGCCCCGTATCCGCGACTTCCGCGGCCTCAGTGGCAAGCAGTTTGACGGCAACGGCAACTACACCTTCGGTTTGACCGAACAGGTTATGTTCCACGAGATCGATCAGGATTCCATCGACCGCCCCCGCGGTATGGACATCACTGTCGTGACCACAGCCAAGACCGATGACGAAGGCCGCGCGCTGCTCAAGGCGCTTGGCTTCCCGTTCAAATCCGAAGATAACTAATCTACGTAAAAGGTCCGTTCTGCGGGCGTGAAGAGCTGGAATCTGATGTCCACGCTGCTACGCCACGCGAAGGAAACCGTTACGAGGAAGGGCAAGCGCCCAAATGACAATGACAGATCCTGTCGCAGACATGCTCACGCGTCTGCGCAACGCAAACTCGGCACACCACGACACCGTGTCCATGCCGTTTAGCAAGCTCAAGGGCCACATCGCCGACATCCTCAAGGCACAGGGCTACATCGCTGCCTGGAAGGTTGAAGACGCCGAAGTTGGCAAGAAGATGACCATCGACTTGAAGTACGGTCCCGCACGTGAGCGTTCAATCGCTGGCCTGCGCCGCATCTCCAAGCCCGGACTGCGCGTTTACGCAAAGTCCACCAACCTTCCCAACGTTTTGGGTGGGCTGGGTGTCGCTATCCTGTCGACGTCTTCAGGTCTTTTGACCGACCGCCAGGCTGCCAAGAAGGGCGTGGGTGGGGAAGTCCTCGCCTACGTCTGGTAGTAGAGAGAGAAGGGAAAGAACTTATGTCACGTATTGGACGTCTCCCCATCTCCGTGCCTGCCGGCGTTGAGGTCAAGATTGAAGACAGCCTTGTTTCCGTCAAGGGCCCGAAGGGATTGCTGCAGCTTACCGTTGCCAGCCCCATCGCGGCTTCGATCGACGAGAACATCATCACCGTTAGCCGCCCCAACGATGAGCGCACCTCGCGTTCACTCCACGGTCTGACTCGTACGCTCATTGACAACCTGATCATCGGTGTCACTGCTGGCTACGAAAAGAAGCTGGAAATTGTTGGTACCGGTTACCGCGTAGTCGCCAAGGGCAAGGACCTTGAGTTCGCTCTTGGTTTCAGCCACCCGGTCCTCATTGAGGCACCTGAAGGCATCACACTGACCGTAGAAAGCCCCACAAAGCTCTCCGTGTCAGGTATTAGCAAGCAGCAGGTGGGCGAAGTTGCTGCCAACATCCGCAAGCTGCGCAAGCCCGACCCGTACAAGGGTAAGGGCGTTCGCTACGCTGGCGAGATCATCCGCCGCAAGGTCGGAAAGGCTGGTAAGTAACCATGGCACTATCCGTACGAGGAAAGTCCAAGGCCGCAGCACGCGGCCGTCGTCACCTGCGCGTTCGCAAGCGCGTCAGCGGAACAACTGTGCGTCCGCGCCTGGTCGTCAACCGCTCAGCCCGCCACGTATTCGTGCAGGTCATCGATGACACCCAGGGTCTGACCCTGGTGTCGGCATCGACCCTGGAAGCAGACATGCGCGCATTTGACGGTGACAAGACCGCCAAGGCCAAGCGCATTGGCGAGCTCGTTGCCGAGCGCGCAAAGGCTGCAGGCATTGAAGCTGTTGTCTTCGACCGTGGCGGTAACCGTTACCATGGCCGTGTCGCAGCGATCGCTGATGGCGCACGTGAAGGCGGTCTGGCACTGTGACCGAAAACATTAACAAGGAGAACACTGTGTCAGAAGCAACTGCAGCTGACGGTGCAGCCGCGAAGACTGAGACAGCTGCAGGCGCTGACAGCGCCCGTGGCCGTGGCGGTCGCGACGGTGCTCGTGGAGGCCGCGAAGGCGGCCGCGACGGTGGCCGTGGCCGCGGTCGCGACGGTGGCAAGGAAGCCGAGAAGAGCCAGTTCATCGAGCGCGTTGTCAACATCAACCGTGTTGCCAAGGTTGTCAAGGGTGGTCGTCGCTTCAGCTTCACCGCTCTGGTCATCGTTGGTGACGGCAACGGCATGGTTGGCGTTGGCTACGGCAAGGCTAAGGAAGTTCCTGCCGCTATCGCCAAGGGTGTTGAAGAAGCCAAGAAGTCCTTCTTCCGCGTTCCCATGATTGGCAAGACCATCCCGCACCGCGTCCAGGGTGAGGCCGCCGCTGGCGTCGTCATGCTGCGTCCGGCTGCTGCTGGTACCGGTGTTATTGCCGGTGGCCCGGTTCGCGCCATCCTGGAATGCGTTGGCATCCATGACGTGCTGTCCAAGTCACTTGGTTCCTCAAACGCCATCAACATTGTTCACGCAACGGTTGCTGCGTTGAAGGGCCTGGAAGACCCCAAGGCTGTTGCGGCTCGCCGCGGCTTGCCCTTGGACGAGGTTGCTCCGGCCATTCTCTTGCGCAACATGCAAAAGGCAGGTCTGTAATGACTACACCGAAGAACATTCAGGTTTCCGACGCAACGCTGGAAATCACTCAGATCAGGGGCCTCGTTGGCGCCAAGCAGAACCAGAAGGCCACCCTTCGCTCACTGGGCCTGAAGCGCATCGGTCACACCGTTACCCGCTCAGCCGACGCAGTGACTGCTGGCATGGTCAACACGGTCCAGCACCTGATCAAGGTTGAGGAGACTAAGTAAAGTGGCTACTGAGAAGACTGTAGAAACTGCTGAAAAGCAGAATGCACTGAAGGTCCACCACCTGCGTCCCGCACCGGGTGCCAAGACGGCTAAGACCCGTGTTGGCCGTGGTGAAGGATCCAAGGGTAAGACCGCAGGCCGCGGTACCAAGGGTACCAAGGCCCGCTACCAGGTAAAGGCTGGCTTTGCCGGCGGCCAGCTGCCGCTGCATATGCGCCTGCCCAAGCTGCGTGGCTTCAAGAACCCGTTCCGCGTTGAGTTCCAGGTTGTTAACCTGGACAAGCTGAACGAGCTCTTCCCCGAAGGTGGCGTTGTCACCGTCGAGGCACTGGTTGAGAAGGGTGCCGTTCGCAAGAACCAGCCCGTGAAGGTGCTCGGCACCGGCGAAATCACCGTCAAGGTTGATATTGCTGCCGACGCATTCTCCTCCAGCGCAGTTCAGAAGATTGCTGCTGCAGGCGGAACAACCACCGAACTGTAAAAAGTTCACAAATGCGCACATCTAGCGACTAGACTCTTGGTGGGTGGAATTCATGTTCCGCCCGCCAGGGGTCTTTCGTTTTACCAGAACTTTTCGCGTGTCCTGCGCTATTTCCGGTCGCGTCACCGTCACAGTTTCAGTGCGAGCTGGATCACCCCCTAGAATCAGTCCTTGAGCTTCACTTGAGAAGCTAACTTCATTACTACATATCAGGAGGACGCTTGCTTACCGCATTTGGCCGCGCCTTTCGCACGCCTGATCTGCGACGCAAGTTGTTGTTCACGCTGGGAATTCTTGCCATCTTCCGCATGGGTGCTTTCATCCCATCGCCTGGAATTGATTACCGAAATGTCCAACAGTGCGTGAATGCTGCTGACACAAGCCAGGGCATCTACCAGCTTGTGAACCTTTTCAGCGGCGGCGCCTTGCTTCAGGTTTCCATCTTTGCTTTGGGAATCATGCCCTACATCACCGCCAGCATCATCGTTCAGCTGCTGCGCGTTGTGATCCCCCGCTTCCAGGAACTGCACCTTGAAGGTGCCCAGGGCCAGGCCAAGCTAACCCAGTACACGCGTTACCTGACCATAGCCTTGGGTCTGCTCAACGCCACCACGCTCGTTACCCTTGCCCGCTCCGGCCAGCTCTTTGCCGGTTGTGGCGCTGCGGGTTCACCTGGCGCGTTGATCCCCAATGACAGCCTGGTCACGATCTTGCTGCTCATCATCACCTTGACCGCCGGTTCCGGCTTGATCATGTGGATGGGCGAGCTCGTCACCGAAAAGGGCGTCGGCAACGGCATGTCCCTGTTGATCTTCACCGCCATTGCTGCACAGTTCCCAACTTCATTGGGTGCCATCCTGAAGACTCAGGGCTGGGGCACCTTCCTGATCGTCCTGGTCATTGGTCTGCTCGTCATGGGCCTGGTTGTTTTCGTTGAGCAGTCTCAGCGTCGCATCCCTGTTCAGTACGCCAAGCGCATGGTTGGCCGACGCACCATGGGCGGCACCAGCACCTACATTCCCATCAAGGTGAACATGGCCGGCGTTATCCCGGTTATCTTCGCCTCGTCGATGCTGTACCTGCCGGCCTTGGTGGCACAGTTTGCCACTCCGGCCAACGGCGCCAACACCCCCGCCTGGATCGACTGGATCAACACCAACCTGACCCGTGGCGACCACCCGATCTACATGCTGGCGTACTTCCTGCTGACCATCGGGTTCACCTACTTCTACGTCGCGATCACCTTCAACCCTGAAGAGGTCTCCGACAACATGAAGAAGTATGGCGGATTCATTCCCGGCATCCGTGCGGGCCGTCCCACCCAGGACTACCTCCAGTACGTTATTTCACGCATCACGCTGCCGGGCGCGCTTTACCTGGCCATCGTCGCATTGATCCCCCTCATTGCACTGGTCATCATTGGCGCGAACCAGAACTTCCCGTTCGGTGGAACCTCAATCCTGATTATTGTCGGTGTCGGTTTGGAGACAGTGAAACAAATTGATGCGCAGCTCCAGCAGCGCCATTATGAAGGGCTATTGCGATGACAAGAATGTTGATCATAGGACCTCCCGGGTCGGGCAAGGGCACACAGGCCGACCGCATCTGCGCAGAGCTCGGCATCGTAGCCATCTCCACCGGTGACATCTTCCGCGCCAACGTCAAGGGTGAGACACCCCTGGGCCTGGAAGCGAAGAAGTACATCGACATGGGTGACTTTGTGCCGGACAGCGTAACCAACAAGATGGTGCGGGACCGGCTCGCCCAGGACGATGTGGCTGAGGGTTTCCTGCTTGATGGTTATCCCCGTACCTCGCCCCAGGTGGATGAACTCGACGACATCCTGGCCGCGGCCAAGGTCGGGCTCGAGGTTGTTGTCCAGCTGACGGCAGACGACGAGGAACTCGTCAAGCGCCTACTGGGCCGCGCCGTGGAAACCGGACGCACCGACGACACCGAAAAAGTGATTCGGCACCGCCTGGACCTTTACCGTGAACAGACTGAGGTTGTAGTGTCCCGCTATGCGGAGCGCGGCATTCTGGCCAAGGTTGACGGACTCGGCGAGATGGACGACGTGACTGCACGCATCATGGACGCCATCAAAAACGTCTAAACCGCCAACAAGGGCAACGGCAATTCTCAACGGCGCTGCACAGGCGTCAGGTAGTGAAGGAGGGCTCCTTCCCGTATTTTGGGAAGGAGCCCTTGTTTGTTCCATAGCGAAAGGATTCTTTCATGGCATTTGGCCAGCAAAGGATTGAGTACAAGACAATTGACCAGATGCGCATCATGCGCCGCAGCGGACTCATCCTGGACGCTGCACTGAACACCACGATCGCCGCCGTCGGGCCGGGGATCACCACAGGCGAGCTGGACGCCATCTTCGCCGCCGAAATCAAGGCTGCCAGCGCCACCTCCAACTTCCTGGGCTACCACGGCTTTCCGGCAACGATCTGCGCCTCGGTGAATGAGGAAGTCGTCCACGGCATCCCCGGTGCCCGTGTGTTGGAAGCCGGCGACCTCATTTCCATCGATGGTGGCGCCATCGTCGAAGGGTGGCACTCGGACTCCGCGCGCAGCACGATCGTTGGCGGCCCCGCCGCTGAGGATCCGGCTGACCGCCGTCTGAGCGACATCACCGAGGAAAGCATGTGGCGAGGCATTGCGGCCATGGCCAGCGCCAAATATGTCGGCGACATTGGCGATGCCATCGACGACTACGTCACCTCCCAGCCCGGTCCTGAATTGGGCATCCTGGAGGATTTCGTTGGTCACGGCATCGGGTCGACCATGCACATGGCCCCCGACGTGCTGAACTACGCGTCCAAGCACCGCGGCCCCAAGCTCAAGCCCGGCATGTGCCTGGCGCTTGAGCCCATGCTGGTCCGTGGCGGCCTCGAGACGATCACCCTCCAAGACGACTGGACGGTTGTTACGGCCGACAAGGCCCGCGCCGCGCACTGGGAACATTCAGTTGCCGTGCATGCCAAGGGCATCTGGGTGCTGACAGCGGCCGACGGCGGTGCGGAGCGGCTTGCGCCGTGGGGCGTCACCCCGGTCCCGCTGGACTAAGCACGGCACCATGCCTCTCTGGATCAGTCAGGTGGGACGCACCCGCCGAGACGGAGAGACCGCAGGGAAAGATTCACATTGTTGAACCATGCGCATCTGAAGCAGGAAAATTAAAACGGCCCCGAACCATGAAAATCATGGTCGGGGCCTTTTTTCGTCTGCTCCAGCCCTGGGGCGTGGCTGCCACATGCGGGCGGAGTTGCATGTCTAACGCGGTTGTGTCGCGTGGAGTCGTTGCTGCCCAGTTCTGACGTCCATCGCGGGTGCCCGTTCGACAAGAGCCGTCAGGTAGTTGAAGGGATCGCCTACCCGGCTGTTGATGGCCGAGACCAACACGACCGCAGAGATTACCTGGACCATCGCACTGGACTCGACGATCCACCTCGCGCACCAGCATGGGGGGAAACTCTCCCCGCACCACAGGCGGGCCCGCTGAATGACAAGATACTGCGGAACGAGCCTAAGGATCATGCTTTGATTCGTTCCTGCTCGAGCTGGGCAAAAAATTGCACCCTGACAGCGCCGGAACAAAAAGATCAAGGCCGCCATCTCTGACCCACGAGAGCAGATCGCCAACCGTTACGACAAACTCGCCATCACCTGCCGGGCCAGCGTCGCACTCGACGCCTGCCTGATCTGGTCTAGGCGTGTCTCCTAACGCGGCGCTCCCGATGAAAACTGCTTGCAGGACTGCTGCTGCGCGGTAGGTGAGTGGGAGTTTGTCGTATCGGGTGGCCGCCCGCACCATTGCTTCATGGTGTTGAATCTGCGTTCGCCAACGTTACGTCGTTTATACGCTTCCGTGCCGTAACGCACGGGCCTGCCACCTGCAGATCCTCTGCGTTTTCGGTTGGCTTTCTGGTCTTCCTCCTCGGAAATGACGCACTGGATTCCGCGGTCGCGCAGCTAAGCGCGGATCGCTTTGGACGAGTAGCCTTGTCCGCCGCGGCTCAGGCTTGCGTCTGAACGCATAAAAGTCACCATTGACGATCCTCGGAAGGGTAAGGGAATTTACGAATTCAGCGGCCCGTATGCGCTTGCTTGCGGCGAGGAAACCGAAAAGGAACGCTGTTGCCCAGGGTGCCCCTCCTTCACCTCGAATCTGGTTGCGCCGATAGTGCAGATGCCCGGTGGCCGATCCGCACGCCCGCTATTCCTAGACATTATGCGGCGCGTTACATAAGGTACCTGTTGGGGTCCGGCCTTTGGTTCTGGGCATACATGTTTGGTCCCCCTGAAGTTCGGGCTGGTGTGCCGTCAACGTGGAAAGGGCAGGAAATATGTCGGGCGAATTCTTCATGACCGAGCACCAAGAATTGTTTGACGCGTTGATGGCTTGCTGAGAGAATTTGGGCCGTTCCGCAAGTATCTGCTCCTGACGCATAACAAAATGTGAGGTTGAAATGACACCGTCTAAATTCGAGCCAGTGGAGATCTCTACGCGAATGCGCCCTGGTGAGTGGACCCCTGAAAGTTTGAGCGAATTGACGGCTTCCTACCAGCGCCAACTGCATGAGATGGGTGCGCCGAAACAGGAAGTTGTCACCGAAGTGAGGCAACCTGAGGACGGCTCAGCGCATGTGCGCGTGAGCTGGATGCATCGAGGTGCACACACGTTCTCCACCCTTAACCAGAATGAACCCTCTGAGGCTGTGACTGCCCGCGGCAATGGCGAAGACATACCGCAGGGAAGCGCCACTGCCGACTCCCAAGGGCTGGGTGCGGTACTCGGCGATGCCGAGCGCTCCTCTATTGATGAGCCTCCAACAGAGCGGGCCGCCGACGCCGAGAAGCACCAGCAAACACCGGACCTCATCATGTACACCACTTCAGAAGGGGAAACGTACGTCGAAGAAGCGCCGGGGAAGCATGTGGAATGAGGCGTCCAGATTGTTCCAGCCGTCCCCACAGCTAAGCTGGCTGCCTGGTTCAGCCCGGCAGGAGTGAGAAAGGAGTTACGTTGGCCCAGTCACTGCAACGGATTGAACCTGGGACCGGCGGAATCACCCGGCGAGCAGCAGGACGGGGGTTCAGCTACGTCTCCGCCAACGGTAAACACATCCGCTCAGAAAAAATACTTGCTCGCATTGCTGGCTTGGCCATTCCGCCGGCATGGACCCAAGTATGGATTGTCTCGCAACCAAACGCCCACATTCAGGCCACAGGTGTGGACGCGGCCGGGCGGACTCAATACATCTACCATCCGAAATGGCGGGAAATCCAAGACAGTGAGAAGTTCATTCGCTCATTAGCCTTCGCCCAACGGTTGCCAACCATACGCCGCGGCGTCGCTCGTGACCTTCGACAAGAGTTCAACGGCCAGCGCCGAGCCTTGGCAGCCGGCGTTCGACTCATCGACCGGACCGGGCTTCGGGTGGGTGGGGCGGCGTACGCCAAGGAAAATGGGTCTTTTGGTGCCACCACGCTGCAACGCCGCCACACCGATATTGAAGGTACTCTGCTTCACCTAAAATTCCGGGGGAAATCGGCGGGGGAATGGGATTTGCTAGTCAAGGACGAGCTTCTGACAAACTATCTCGGCTCCATGCCCCATACTCCCCGATCCGCCCCCGCGCTTTCCTACGCCGTGACTTCCGGACGCCGAAAGCAATGGAAACCCATCTCCGACACTGCTCTGAACTCCTACCTTGAGGAACTTGCTGGACACGGGTTTACCGCAAAGGACTTCCGCACATGGCAGGGCACAGTGGTTGCGGCGTGCTCGCTATCTCGCTCACTACACTCCGGTACCACCTCTCCCGATGCCGTGACAGCCGCGATTGCTGATGCGGCGGCATGGCTTCACAACACGCCTAGCGTGGCGAGGGAAGCGTATATCAACCCACGAGTGATTGCCCTGTACGAACAGGGAATCGTCGCTGACCTTCGAAAAGGCAGGGACCGTGCCGTCTACGAGCTGCTCGCGGGTTCCCCACGCCGACGATGAGCTGTTGCGTGGACCTTCGTACGCGCCGATCTCTGGGCCAAACTTCGGGACGGCTACACGGGTCGGTCGAGACGGCGATTTCCTCGATTCTTCAAAGATCGGGTGGAATCAGCAGAAACCCCGGCCCGTCGGAGAGCCAATTCGTAACTGCTCGGCGTGCAGTTGTCCATCGGTCATGAGAAACTCATCCATCAAGACCACAGAGGGTGGGGCATGGGCGTCATGGGCCATAGAGCCACCTCTGCACCCACCGAAATAGGAGGCTCATAGTCCATGAAACGCGACATGATCAGCCCCCATGACACCACGCAGTGGCACGAACCAGCGATGGCCGCGGCCTCGTTGGTTTCCCAGCTACTGCGGGCCTGGTTCCCAGCAAAATGTCAGTGTGGCCTAGTAGCCTGAAAACTGAAGTGGCCAACCGTCCCCCAATGGGTTGGCCACTTCATTTTTTATGCCCCTCGAACGGTAGCCTGCTACCGGCAAGTTCCCCGTGACCCGAGAACCACCGCTGCTGGCTTGCTGCCGCAGTGACCAGGTTTTCAGCCGGGTCCAGTAAGTTTCAGAGCAGGGGTCGGAGGGGAACTAGAACTGTTTCGCTAAAACGGGCCAGC